>JBFKOL010000043.1:0-19319 GCA_041628815.1 Saprospiraceae bacterium
CCCCCAATCCATGAAACGACATCGCATTGGGTGCGGTGGCATAGGCAATTGCTGCAGCGCGAACTTTTTCTCTGGGCACCCCGGAGACTTCCTCCATTCTGTCGATATCCAGTTGTAAGAGGTTTTCTTTAAAATCCTTGTATCCTTCAGTTCGGTTATCGATAAAGGCCTGGTCAGTCAGGCCTTCAACCACGATGTAATACATCATCATGTTCAGGACGGCTACATTGGTCCCAGGCCGCAGTGCCAGGTGATGCTGTGCATATCGTGCCAGCTCAGTCCGTCGCGGGTCGATGACGATCATCGTTTTGCCCTTCATGACCTGCTGCTTGAGCCGGGCTCCTGTCACAGGATGCGCATCAGTCGGGTTGGCACCGATCACCATAAGACAGTCCGCGAGTTCCAAATCTTTGACGGAATTTGTTGCAGCCCCGGTACCAAAAGTGCGCTGCATACCGAGGGCAGTGGGGGAGTGGCATACCCTGGCACAACCATCAATATTGTTGGTGCCCAATACGGCACGGACAAATTTCTGCATCAGGTAGTTTTCTTCGTTCGTACAGCGCGACGAAGATATACCGGCCAGGTAATCGGCTCCGAATGTTTCTTTGTAATGGAAAAATCGCTCCGCAATGAAGTCATAAGCTTCTTCCCAAGTGGCTTCCTCCAAACGCCCATTTCTCCTTATCAAAGGTGTGCGGAGGCGATCGGGATGGTTGTAAAATTGGAAGGCATACCTTCCTTTGAGACAGGTATGACCCATATTAGCTTCGGCATCATAGGGTGCTCGGATGGAAAGAATTTCGTCGCCAGATGAAGATACCTCCAGGTTGCATCCTACACCGCAATAAGTACATACTGTACGGGTAGTTTCGGTAGCCATGATCGACTTGGACTGGAATACGTCTGAAATCGCAGAAGTCGGGCAGGCCTGGGCGCAAGCGCCACAACTGACACAGTCGGATTCGAGAAAACTTTGATTCACACCTTTGGCAATATGGGCGTCGAAACCACGACCGGCCATGGTCAATACAAATTCTCCCTGGACTTCATCGCAGGCCCGCACGCACCGGTAACAATTGATACATTTGGACAGGTCAGAGGTCATGTACGGGTGAGTGAGATCCTTGGGTCTGTCGAGATGTGTAGCTCCATCGGGATAGCGGACATCGCGAACCCCAACTTGGGCTGCTACGGTTTGTAATTCGCAATTGCCGTTTACTTCGCAGGTAAGGCAGTCGAGTGGGTGGTCAGTCAATACGAGTTCAATAATGTTCTTGCGCAGCCTTCGCACATTTCTGGAGTGCGGAAAAATTTGCATATCGGGTGCTACCGCCGTGTGGCAAGAGGCGACAGTTTGTACTCTTCCGTTGCCACTACGGGCGATGTCTACGGAACAGACCCGGCACGAACCAAACGGTTCAAGATTGGGCGCATCACACAAAGTGGGTATAAAATCACGTCCTTCTAACCGTCGTAAAAAGCTCAATATCGTCTCACCTGGTTGAAATTCATGAGATTGCCCGTCTACAAAAGCTACAGGATGCGGAAAGCCATTGGATTGTCCTTTGGGAATTGGTTTGGTTTTGGTCTTATTGGTTATCTGAACCGTGGACATGTGTTGTATTTTAAGGGATTGACCTAGGTGTCATAATAAAGATACGGATAATCGACTCGTCATACATCGTTTAAATAAGGCTTGAGTTCTTCATCGAAATATTGCAGTGCATTGCGGATGGGCAACGGTATACCGCCGCCATGGGCACACAAGGAACCCGTCTCAAGGGCGTGTAGTAAATCGTCTAAAAGTGTTCTTTCGATCTTGTAATCTTCGTGCTGAACCTTGTTTAACATCTCTTCGGCTCTTTTGGTGCCAAGCCTGCAAGGGAAACACTTTCCGCAGCTTTCGTCTGCTGCAAATTTGAAAAGGTGTTCGAGGTATTTTACCATGGGAAAATCCGCGGGAATGGAAACTATGGAAGCATGTCCCAGTAAGAATCCAGCGTTCCCAAAAGATTCGAAATCAATGGTGAGGTCCTCGATCCGATCTACCGGCACCATGCCTCCTAGTGGGCCACCGATGTGCAAGGCTTTGACGGGTTTGTTAAATCCACCGCCTCCTTTATGTATCAATTCTCCGAGCGGAGTACCCATTTCCACTTCGTAGATCCCGGGTCGGTTGAAGGCACTGTCAAGGGATAGCAGTTTGGTCCCTTTGGACTTCTCTGTTCCGATCTGACTAAAGGCATCACCGCCAATTCTAAGAATGAATGGAAGAAATGCCAGCGTCTCGACATTGTTGACCACAGTCGGTTTGTTAAAAAGACCAGCCTGGGCTGGAAAAGGCGGACGAATGCGTACCTCAGGCCGCTGGCCTTCTATCGAGTTGATCAATGCCGTTTCTTCTCCACATAAATAGGAACCCTGAGCCTTGATCACCTTGAAATGAAAGTTGATAGGGCTACCCAGGATATTTTCACCGACCAGTTTCTGACTTTCAAGTTTTTCGATTGCCGAATTGATGGCATCAACGCTTTCGGGATATTCACCCCTTATGTACACGATGCCCCATTCAGCACCGGTTACGTAGCCGGCCAGGACCATGCCAAACAGCACATCATATGGTTTTTCTTCGAGGAGGTAGCGGTCTGAAAAAGCACCAGGGTCACCTTCGTCGGCATTGCAGATGATGAATTTACGATCAGCCTCTGTTTCGCGGCAAGTCTTCAACTTTACAGCAATGGGGAATCCTGCCCCACCTCTACCACGAAGACCAGACCTATGAATTTCTTCCAGGACCTCTTCGGGATTGCGATTTAACAAGGTGGACAGGTTTTTCTTGTAATTCTCGATAGTGACCGTTCCTTTGGTCAGTATGGCCCTCCCCAGGGCCCGGACTTCATATCGATCGGGATTCCTACTCTTTTCTTTTATGATGGAAGCAATGTGCTTTATTGCGTCACCGGAGTAATTCCTGCCTTGGTATTGAAATGCGGCGTTCTCATGACAGCGACCAAGACAGCACATCTCGCCTATTTCTTCTTCTTTGAAGTGCTTTAACAATTTCTGGTGCAAGGATGTCTGTGTACCAGCGCACATGCAGACCGAACCATTGCAGATATAGACTTTTTTACCCTGGTTATCCGGTTTGAGAAAGTCGTAAAAAGTGATGGCTCCATAGGTGTTCGCTGTACCTAGAAGGAATTCATCGGCCAATTTTTTGAGTGCATCCGGACCCGGCCTTGGATCTTCCTTGACGAGCTGTCCGTACTTGTCAAAAAGGTTGTTTTCCAATCCTTGCCTTCCCGATAATTCACTGATGTTTTTGGACATATTATAATTGTTGAACAGTTTTCTTGGATTCTAACTTTATCCGCTGTGGATGTGTGTAACACGTAAACCCCTTTCCCCTGCAAAATGCCAAAAGGGTAATTCCTCTTTCATCAGCCTGGTCAATGGCCATCGTGGAGGGGGATGATACGGCGGCAAGAACAGGTATACCTGCTTTGAAACATTTGGCAACAATTTCATAGGAGATTCGCCCGCTGACAAGGAGAATCCTCGCCTGCTCCACTTGATCCTTTATAATGGCCTGGCCAATGACCTTGTCGACTGCATTGTGACGGCCGATGTCTTCTTCTATGGCCAACATTTCGGAATTTGAATCGAAGATGGCAGCAGCATGAGCTCCTCCTGTCTCCTGGAATGCCGTTTGCTTGTTGCTCATGTTCTCAAACATGGTTGTCACCTGTGAAGCATCATAAGTGACGTGCTTTTCAAGCCGATGGCCGGTTACTTCAAGGTCCGCCAATTCACGTTTGCCACATATGCCGCACGATGAGACCGAAAGGAGCGACCTGGATTGATAATACCCGTCTTTTAGGTTCTTGGGTTCGATCCACACACTTACAATTTCTTCGTTTTTTTGGTTTTTAACCTTGAGATGTCTTCGGTCGTGATAAATGTTTTCGGTATAAAGCAAGCCAAAAACCAGCTGCAAATCGCGGCCCGGTGTGCGCATAGTAACCGTGTATGGTTTTCCGTTGATATCTATCTGTAAAGGCGCTTCGCCAACAATGACATCCCTGACCTTCTTGCGCTGGTCAACCGTAAACTTGACTGCGCTATATGTATCTTTTGGTCTTGACATTGAAAAAAAGCTATACCCGTGTAGAAAAAAATATTCCGAATGGGTGTCCCTGAAGGTACGAAAAAGAGCAATTGCAAGCTATTGTGGAGTTCTGCGATTTGATATTCGAATTGTCCTACACTACAGTAGACAATAAAGGGATAATAGTATGACTTGCTTCTTTAAATTTATAGGATAAATCGGTTAGATCATTATTTGACAATAGTCTCTTCATTAATGCCCACTCCAGTAATAGTCAGTGATTTCCATGCTTTTGGGAGGGTGGTATTCAATCTGCCTACACCACCCTCGTTGATATCCAGTCCCCCGATCCCAAATAATACTGCCTGGAGCATCCCCCCGGCCCCGGTGGCAAAATAAGGATTGGTACCTCCGGCAGTCTCGGCCAATACACCAAACGGGGGTAATTCATTGGGTAAATAACTCTTTTGAAACATGTCGTAAGACTGGTCACTATGACCCAGCCGGGCATATAGTACAGAGAGTATCCCACGGCCCATCGCAGGTCCATCCGGAGAAAGCCTCGGTTCATAATAATCTAGGTCCTTGCGAATTGCACCGGCATCGGAAATCACCTTTAACGGATAAGAAAGCAAGTTGACATCGGCCTGTTTGATCATCGCTCCATTGTAAGTGGCATTTTCACGTGTTGTACCGTCGGCAAACTTTAAAATTGGGATGTTTGAAGCAACGTGCCGCCAGTCGGGATCCGGGGTCAACTGTAAACGTTCGGCAGCCTTCGAGGCATATTCCAGGACTGTTTTGACCATGCCATTGGTAAAGGCGTTATTGTCGATGTTTTCCTCCCATTCGTTGGCCCCGATTACGTTGTTGATCTCATATTGACCTGGACCGCTGCGTTCCACACGACTGCTCCAGAAATCTGCCACTGCTTCCAGTACTGGATACCCCCTCGTCCTCAGCCATTCAGTATCATTGGTGACCTCAAAGTATTTCCAAAATGCCCACCCCACAGTAGCAGAAATGTGTTGCTGAAAGGGTCCTGTTAAAGCCCATACGGGGGTGTCTTCCGAACCGTCTTCCGCCGATTCCCAGGGAAACATCGCACCTTTGAATCCATGTGCAAAAGCATTCTCCCGGGCAGCGTCAAGCCTTTCAAAACGATATTCCAGAAGAGATCGCGCCATCTCAGGTTGAAGAACGAGGAGGGGAGGATACATCCATAACTCGGTATCCCAAAACACATGACCGTTGTATCCCAACCCGGAAAGTCCCATCGGCGACAGGGAGTAGGCCGTGCCTGCTCGTGTAAAAGAATAAAGGTGATACAAAGCGCTTCTCACGGCTTTTTGAGAGTCAAGATCACCTTCAATCCGTATGTCGCTAGTCCATATCTCTTCCCACCTTTCGAGGTGACTGGTTCTCAGTCTTTCCATTCCTTCAAGCCTGGCATAGAGGGTGAGCCGCTCAGCCTCGTTGTGCGGATCCTGGTTGTGCACAGAAGAAATTACCGTACCTACGAGAGCGAATCGATATGTTTCTCCAGCCCGGAGGTCCTTTTTGAACTTCATCAGATGACGATTGTAGTCCCAATCCTCGTGAATGATATCCGGCTCATGACCATGGCTTTCCGGAAAAATGAATGAAGTGGAAGCAGCTACCTTTTTATTGCCCGGGCTGTACGCCAGGGAAGACATCAAGGGTATGAGCACATGTGGGCGGTCGATCTCCGAATAATAATTGCGAACATCTGCAAGATGATCCGGGGCAATGATCTGATTGAATGCGGTCAAAGAAATATCCTCATGTGCCGTCACCTCGATGACAGACATGGCTGTATAAGGCAGGTTTCTCAGGGACATTAGCTCATGGCGTACGGAAGATTTATCACCCAAATTAAAAGTTGTCACAAGCATCGCGCTTTTCATGTCGAGTACTTGCTGGAAGTTACTGACGGTATTTACAGAAGAACGTACATCGTCTACGGCGAGGTCGACATTCATGTGGCTGAAGGTTTTGAGTATATTGCTCACTCGGCCGCGTTGGTAATAGTCATATACACCATTGAGGATCACTTCCGAAACTTGCATCGGATCAGGTGAAGAAACCAGTCCAACCATCCCATTGGCCAAGGTAATACCGTAATAATTGTCTGGATCTATGTTGTCTGCCACTATGTGCCAGGGAGAGAGTGCAAAATCCTGTGCGTAAATCTGTCCTGCAGAAATGATGAGAAAGGTGCTGATTAAAATGATCTGAACGCGTGGGAGGGTTATTTTTTTCACGATTGGGAATTGATAAGTTGGTGAGATACTAAACTACAAATGTCTGCGAGGATTACAGAATGGTCTTTCGGTGCGGATCAGTTTTTCTTTACATAAACCCAACTCATCCGCCCTGATGCCAATACAACTTTGATTCGTGCATATGCCGGGCCTTCATAGGCATCTGCCCTATCGAGTTGATCTTCTGTGAGTTCAATGACAATACCAGGTATGAATTCAGATGAATTTTCTGATGGTTCGATAGCCAAATAGCGTCGTGGTCCAGATAATAAATTGTCGTCTTGTTCGCGGTACTCTATATGGTCGATTATATATCCCTCGAGTACATCTTTGGTGCCCTCGATGACTGTTCCAAAGACAGCCCTTTGAATATCCGGATCCTGCAAAGTACCGTACGTAAAAAGTCTTTCATTACCTTCTGTCATAGGCGCATTCTTGAAGTATATTGAATCAAGATTATGCAGAGTCACTGAAACTCTTTTTTAGGCATCAAGAACCTTTTAGCCTGAAACGGACAGTATAGATTCGTAAAATGGGACGCCTTGCCTCCCTGAACTCCCACCACTCGTTACTTTCACTTCTGGAGCTTGATCGTAAATAGCTTTTTTCTTTTGGTGGATTCAACGATGATCTGTCCGTTTTTCTGATCCACATATGCCACTTTTGAACGGTCATTAGATTCCCGACCAAAAAAAGTCTCAATTTGATTGAACCATCTCTTCTTTGTTCCGTCCCGCGACACTTTGAAAAGTTTGGTGGTCCCTTCTTTGTCGCCCTGCCCATAAAGGAGGGTTTCACTATCTGCCCAACCGGGAAAGATGTTGTTGAATGCATCATTCGTGAGCTGGTTGCTTTGCCCATTTGCAACGTCAATGACATAGATCTGGTCATTGCCGTCTCCTTTTTCGAGGAAATAAGCTAAATGCTTCCCATCGGGCGACCAGGAAGGGTTGTAGGCGTGGTGTCCATGGCTTTCGGTGAGGCGCAAAATTTTTCCAGAATCTTTATGCCAAATGAATATTTCTACATTTCCGGTAGAGTCGGAATTGAAAGCCAAAGCCGTCCCGTCCGGTGCCCAACTAGGGGCAAAACATTTGCTACCCATAGCGGAAATAACGTAAGGATTGTTTCCTTCCCCGTCGGTCATAACCAGGACGCGTTTTTCACCTTTTTGTTGAGCGAAAACCAGATGGTTGCCATCGGGAGAAATGGCCACGTTAAGAGCTGCTTTCTCCAGGACATCCAACAGCTCATTTTCTAAATGATAACGATAGATCGTCCAAAGGGATGGCTGGTAGTCCGAATAATCGCGTTTGACCTTCATGGCCGAAAAATAGATAGCATCGTCACCGGGTGACCAGCAAAGATCCTGGATGACAACCATGGTTGAATCGATTGGATGTTTGCCACGGGCGTTAATTGAAATCGAAGCGAGCAACATAAAAAGAACACCGATCCCGCTGTGAAAAAACGATAAGGATTGTGCGCTCATATTAGCCTTTAGAGTTTGCTAAAGGATTTATGAAGTTAGGGTGAATTCTACAATGTTGATGGTGGTATTATCTAAAGGGTAAAAATCACTGTGGCTTAAAAGGTCATTTCGGTAATGACGCCGTACGATCCACTGGGACCACCGAAGGGGGGGACCAATCACCCGACAATACCTCTGTTTTGGGCCAATAAAGTCGAAGGGTAAGGGAAAAAGGACCGTTTGCCGGAATGGGCAACCAATTGGATAGATTCTTCTCCGCTGGCCTAACGGACTGTACCAGGATGTCCAATGACCCGTCGGGGTTGTAACGAAGTGTATCCCTGTCACCCAGGGCATACCTGCCTATTGTGTTTTCTACAAGAAATTCATCAGCACCGTAAGCTGTGACGGACCAGAATGCGTTTACTGGAGGCATCTGATCGGCTGCAAAGTGCAAGACATATTGATTGGAGCCATCCAGTGGGTCACCATTTACGTCCTGTGTACAATTGGGGTAGACGGCATCTTCGGGAAGGTTGGCACCAAGGGCCATAAAGGCGATGAATGCGCGCCGGGTATAATCTGTCCCATAGGCCCCTATGCCTTTACGAGCGATCATCCATCCGTTGACCAGTAATGAGGTGTCGGGATGCGCCCTTCGCTCTTCCAATCTATTGTGGACATAGTCCGACAAGGCTTCAATTTTTTTACGAAGGATAAGGTGGTCTGTGGAGAGTTTAAACGGCTGGCCGGCATCCAATCCAATCCCGGACATTTTGCGAACAATGGTGGAGTCTTTTGCCGGAGGTGGATTCTCCGCCATCAAATGACTCATACGGTTGAAAAATTCTCTTATATCCAAGTTCCTGACCATATCTGAAGGTATAACACCCACCATGTCTTTGTTGAAACGTCCTTTAGATGCTTCATAATCCGGGTCATCAAAATGTTTGAGAGGGACAAGGCGCATATGGTCCTGGATATCCCTGACTTTTGTCGCGCCATCCTCGACGCTGTTAACCTGGATTCTGCCCAGCATCCAGACCAGTGAGGTGGGTGCTCTTACAAGAAGCATTCCTTGGGGTACAACTCCTTCCCAGCCTGGACCCGTTACCAGGATGTCAATTGGGTCGGTACCAGTTGTCCTTGGACCGATTGAGGCAAAGACGTTGGAATAAGCATCGAGCATCTGCATGAGGTAATACCTTTCCGTTTCAGGCAAGGAGAGAACCAGTGGTTCTTCGTCGAGGTGCATCCATGCAATGGAGTAATAGGTATCGACATTGGGCTTAACGACGGTGCGAAGGGTGTGATCTGGGAATCTCCTGAAATGACCCAGTTGATTTATGGGCGCCAAAGGCCTTTCAGGGTGGGGATGTTCGATGTTCGTAGACACCTGTCGGGTCAAATCCATCAATACCAGCGGGTAGCCGAAAAGATAGGCTTGTCCAAGGGTTTGCATCAACTCGTCCTGGGACATTTCGACAGTGCCCTTCGCAGTATGGACCTTGGCATTTTCGCTACAAGATATAAGGACACTTATCAAGCACGAAAAAGCCAGCAGGGCTGAGAGACTAAAAGTGCACGGAAATATCCTCGTGCTATATAGTCGGTATTCTTGTAACCATATCATTGTATTTCTCTTTTGATCAAGTCCAAAATATAACGAATGCGCTCGCGCAGAGTCTCCGAGTCGAGGTTGCACACCTGATTGACGGCAATCGAGTGCGCAATGATGCCTTCCAATTCTGGGTCATTAAGTGCATTCTGATAAGCAATGTTCTTCATGCTGGGACCAATGGTTAGTCCTTCTACAACCTCGTGGTCTAGTAGGAATATGAGATTGTCTGAAGACAGCCAGAATGCGTGATCGGCATCGCGACCTACACCGAGTTTGAACAGCTTAGGGAGCAGAATATGTCTGTAAACATGACGCCATTCATCTTCTAATTCCTTTACCTGCAATACATCGGAAGTCCAGTTGCTCAAAACCCGCTGGAGGGTATCGTTGCTGATGAGGACCAGATTTCCTGTAGCGGCAAGGTCATTGACAATCGGATCAAATGTGGGATCGCTCAACAAAGATCCTAATAGGAGTGCAATTGTGTCACGAGGAACGTTATCGTCATTGTCTATGATGTCCAAAAGATTCAGGGCAGAACGAATAATGATGTTGCGCTGTGCGATTTTTGTGTTCAGTTGATCGAGGTTGGCAGTATAATCTTCAAGGAGTTGGCGGAGGATTACTTGTTCGCGGATGCGGTTTTTACGCTCTTCGTTCCAGTTGTTGATATTTAAGGCGATCAGTATACCCAGTACAATCAGAATAATTTCTCCGAGAGCATAAAACAGATACCTATGGGTCCTTTCATTGCCCATGAGCTGAGATCTTATTGCACGGAATAATCGCATCTATGCAAAGAATTTTTCTTAGAAATTGAAAGTTGTCAAATCTTATAAACCTAAAACACGACTAAAATAGGAACAACGGAAGAAACAGTGTCAATCCGAAGCCAGATCCAAAATTCCTAATCGCAATTGCGTAACCCACCAAACAAGGTCCTGATCGATTACGAAAACAACTTATAGTACACTGAAAATGAAAGATAACAACAACACTATTATCGAACGGATCTTTGGTTTTTCCCGTTCAGATGAGATTCCTAAGTACATCGGTGGTTCTGATTCGCCCAACAACAACCAGGGTTGCGATCATTACCAGGGTTCCGAATACTACCTGGGAATTCATGAGCATCATCGGATTGGACTCGATGCAGTTTTCGCACTTAGACCATTCCAACCATCCCAGTTAGATGGTTGTGGTGATACCAACGCTTGGTGCAATGAGGACTTGGGATGATTTTTTCATTCGACCTAGTTGTGTTTCATTGTACCGACGTCCTTAATGCTCTTGGTTGGCTTTGTTCTATTTTATGGATTTCGTTATTTACTACAAACAGACTTTGAACTATTTTTTATAGGTGAATTGACGTCGAGAATCAGAAAAAAGTATACATGTCTGCAGACCGGATGTTGTATTTTTCAAACCTCTATGATCTGGTAAGTTGTATCGCCTGTTGTTTCAATAATTGTTAATTTGTAACCTTCAGCATAAAAGTCATACAGGGACACAATCATTAAAAACCACCATCATGAAACCCATTATACTTCTTTTGGTCAGCTTTTTTTGCGTCCAATCAATTTTTTCGCAGGGAATCGAAGGAGCCTGGAAATGGGAATCGACTGACGAATCAGGTAAGGCAATGACAGGTGTGGTTATCATAATGAACGGATTCCAGGTGGCGACATGGTATGATCTGGAAAACAAGGAGTTTATTAAAACTAATGGAGGCACCTATCGTATAGACGGTGATGTCATGACCGAGACGGTTGAGTTTGACAGCGCAGATACCAGCATAGTGGGGGAAACTGTCAGTTTCAGGATTCAGGTCACCAACGATGTCTTCAAATTAGTGGACAACGATCAAATATTAACAAGGATCGACGACGGGACGCCTGGTGCATTGGCAGGGCCATGGCTGATTTCGGGACGCAAGCGCAACGGTGAAATTGTCGAACGCGACACCGATAGACCCAGAAAGACCATGAAAATCCTTTCCGGCACAAGATTTCAATGGATCGCTTACAATACCGCCACCAAAGATTTCCTAGGAACGGGCGGTGGCACTTATACCACCAAAGATGGAAAGTATACCGAAAACATCGAGTTTTTCTCTCGGGACAATTCGCGGGTTGGTGCAAGCTTGCAATTTGACTTCGATATCGTGGACGGTAAGTGGCACCATTCTGGATACAGCAGTCGCGGTGAACCTATGTTTGAAGTTTGGTCGAAGAGAACGAAGTAAGGCCTTCACCCTGACGGCAGTATAGACGGTATCTTACCCATGCTTAAATGTGTGTCCAGCTTTCGTCATCGGCTCCGGAAGGAGATAAACCCAGTTTCTCTCCATCAGTGGTCACACCCAATCCCATAACAGTACGATTGACGTAGTTGAAATAGCTTACGACCTGGTTAATTTCGAGTATTTCGCCGTCCGAAAATCCATTTTGACGCAATTGTTCAATATCGGCATAGGATATTTCCTCATGTTCAAGCGTAAGTTTATAAGCATACGACAAACCTGAAAGAAGGCGTTGGTCCATATCAAAATCTGTTCTTTCACTCAGCAGAAATGCCTTTATTTTGTAAAATCTTGCCGTGTCTCCGAGTAATCTTTTTAGTCCTTCCAGGTGATGTTTAACGCAATACGTACAATTGTTCAGGTGACTGACGTAAATGCCGATTGACTCAAGGTACCACTTGGGCAGTTGATTGTTTGAGTGATGCAGGACACTCTTATACAACACCACATGTCCTGCCAGTGTGTGAGGTCGAAGGCTGTGAACCTGCAAAACATTGTCTATTTGTCCGGTTGGGCCTTGTATTCGTCGGTATTGCCTGCGCAGTTCCGGTGAAGCATCGTCATAGTCTATTGTTTTTATCCAGGTCATTTTATGTTCCTTTCAATTTTCTCTCATCGCGGATTTCACCGATGTGATAGTAGGCGATGATTTCCATTATTTTATCATCCTTGGCATAGTGCCATTCGCTTACCTCAAGACGAAATTCATCCTGTACAGCCACGTACCGGATGGCAGCTTTGGTCTTTTCGTAAATGGTATCCTGGATTTCAAAATGATACCCCAAAAACTTGTCTCTATTTGACCTGACCAGTTCGAGATAGGTCTCTTTGCCTTCGATGGTGCCGAAGGGACTTGTATGCCGGAAATCCGGGCTTAGTGGTAAATCCTCAAAGGCGCCTTTCTCCCATAAGTTGAACCACGATGTGACTAGGTCTTTTATTGATTTCATATTGTTTGGACCTTATATTAAAAATATCATCCCGTCCATTCCTCTACGGCGGACCTCCTATCCAAAATAATATTGATAGAATAATTACTAGGTGTAACACTCGGACTTATTTGTTTTTGCTGAAATACTTTTCAACTACCCATGCCGGTTGATGGCGATCGGGTTTACGGTCAATCCCGGAAGGATCAAAGGCCATTGGTAAGCGTTTTGCGGCCGTCAGGGAGTGCGGGTCTGAATATTCCGAATGTATTTTATTCATCAAATCCGTCATTTCAATCCTGTTTTCCTGGAAGTCCGTATGATCTGACAAGTTGTGCATCTCATAGGGGTCATCTGCAAGATTGAAGAGTTGATCGTGATGCAATTTGGGATAACGGACCATTTTCCAGTTTTCGGTCCTGACGGCCCTTATGATGTCCTCGTAGGCCAGGTAAAGATAATCCCTTCCTGCTCCGGCCTCTTGCCATGAGCGCGACATGTCCAGGCTTTTTCTTTTCAGAGGATACGTCACTCCTGCGAGTACCTGTATGGTGAGAAAGAGGTCGTGCAGGTAGTACAGGTCTTTGACCTGTCGTCCCTGAGGGATTCCCGGGCCGGCAATGATCAGGGGCGCCTTCATGCTGTGTTCGTAAAGGTTTTGTTTGCCGAGAAGACCGTGGCTGCCCATGGCCAAGCCGTGGTCCGAGGCGAAAATCACGATGGTGTTTTCATAGAGTCCTTTTTCCTTTAGAGCATCTAAGACGCGGCCGACTTGAAGATCCATATGCGTGATTAGACCGTAGTACTCGGCGATTTGCGATCGAATGACCTCCTGCGTCCTTGGCCATCCCGCCAGGAATTCGTCGCGGCCCATCCATCCGATGTCGAAGGGGTGGACAGGCAGGTAGTTGGCAGGAAGATTTACCTCGGTCATATCGTAGGCAATTCCGTCGGCATCCGGCGGTGTACGAGGGTCGTGCGGTACGGTGAGTGACAGGTAGGCAAAAAAGGGATTTTGGGATTCTTTCTGTTCGTCAAAAAAAGAAAGTAAGGCATCGGTAAAAACTCTTGTTGAGAAGGACTTTTTCGTGGCAGGTGAGAACATTCCGGGTGCCACTTGGTCGCGAACCGGTACCTGGAAATGATCACTCATGCCGCCGAAAAAGATATCACTGGCGATGTCGAAACCCTTGAAGTCAATATGTGCGGAATCATAGTTGTCTGTGTGCCACTTACCGCTCATAAAGGTGGTGTAACCCGCTTCCCGCAGGATCTCAGGTAGAATTTTCACAGTGTCGATATTGGCATAAACATCGAATAGCGGTTTGCCACTCAGCAACATCGAACGGCTGGGAGCACAGACGGCACCATGGTGTGACCCCATACAGTAGACGTTGTCAAAACGTACCCCACCTGTAGCGAGGCGGTCGATCTGATTTGTTCGGATGACTTCGTTGCCATAGGCTCCCAGGGCATCCTGGCGGAGGTCATCGGCAAAGATGAAAACGATGTTGGGAGAACGTGGCGTATCCGGAGTGCAGGAGAATAGTCCGAGAGCAAGCAGGAATAGGAGGAATGATCTTTTCATAATGATTATAAGATAGGGAAAGGATAGTCAAGAGTGAAGAAAGCATTAAAGCAAAGGAAAAAGAATGGTATGTGCCCATAGATTCATTTTTTAACATCAGAATCACCCATAAAAGGTGTGATGAAATCTCTGCTGCAAGCGAGTCAATATGTTCATCTTCTGTTGAAGACACAAGTCAAAATAAATGCACTTGAATGTATATACGATCAAAATGGTATTGGCTCCCAGGCAAGCACCAAATCAGGCGGTGTCAAATCATTATTTAGAATGATTACAATCAAAGCATTTGCTTTGACGTACTTCTATTCTTATTATACTTTTGCCAATTCATAGCGCTGATCTGCCATTTAACCCCTTTATTTTAAAGTTATTTTAATAATCATAAATTATATTGATAATGTTTAAATTCTCAAGATTGGCCATTTATTTTTTGGCCCTAAACCTTGTTTTCTTGGCATGTAGTGATGACGAGGACGACAATATGCGGATAGCCATATCGGGTTTGGATTTCAGTATTACAGCAGATGCCTCAACACCCAACACGGTGTCAGTAACACCATCTGCCACCAACGCTGATTCTTATTCGGTAGATTTTGGTGACCCCAACTCTTCGAACGACGTACTTTCTTCAAATGGAGAGTCGGTTTCTTATACCTATCCTGAAGAGACCGCCACTTATACCATTACCGTGATCGCGAGCGGTGCGAATGCCGCCGCCATACGTTTGTCAAAATCTTATACCGTAATGATTCCGAACAACATTCCGCCGGATAACGCAGATCTCGTAGGTAAATGGCGTTTGGCCCAAGCAGCAGGAGCCCTCGGTGTTGGTCCGGAGAGAGGTAGTACCGCATGGTGGACAAGTGGTGACGGCGAGGTTACAGCAAGAGCATGTCTCTTTGACGACGAATATGTTTTCAATGCAGATGGCACTTTCCAAAATGTGTTAGGTGATGATACTTGGGTAGAGCCTTGGCAGGGTAATGACCCGGAAGGTTGTGCTGCACCTGTTGCGCCACATGACGGTACCGCATCAGCTGAATTTGTATTCAACAAAGCTGCTGGTACCTTAGCACTCAATGGAAAAGGAGCCTTTTTGGGTTTGGCCAAAGTATTCAATGGCGGTGAGCTTGGCAGTCCTTCCGAAGCAGTTGAGCAAATCACTTATCAAGCTTCGCTTGCAGAGGGTAACCAGGTCATGACATTGGAGATAGAAATTGCAGGGGGAGGCTGGTGGACTTTTGTGTTATGGAAGGAAGGATTTGACACGGGGCCCTCCAATGACAATGCCCTAATAGAAGGATCGTGGCTTCTGGTACCTGAAGCGGGTGCTTTAGGAGTAGGACCTGCAAGAGGAAGTACCGAATGGTGGACAAGTTCCTCAGGTGATGTTACTGCTAGAGACTGTCTGTTTGATGATGAATATGTATTCAATGCAGATGGTAGTTTCCAGAATGTTATGGGTGATGCTACCTGGGTAGAAACTTGGCAAGGAAGGGACGCAGAGGGATGCGATGCTCCCGTATCACCGCATGATGGATCTTCTTCTGCAACCTATGAATTTATTGCTGCTGATGGAACCTTAAAAATTTCTGGAACAGGAGCATACATGGGTTTGGCTAAAGTCTTTAATGGAGGCGAATTGTCTTCGCCCGCTGACGCAAAAAGTGAAATAACATACCAAGCCACGCTATCCGATGATCAAAATAGAATGACCCTGGAGATAGAGATTGCAGGAGGAGGTTGGTGGACATTTAATTTTGTAAGAAAAGAAGTTGACATGGGTGGTTCTGATTGTTCTGCATCTGCAGGTATTACCGGAACGTGGAAGATGGCTCCCGAAGCGGCAGCCCTGGCCGTAGGACCTAATCGCGGTTCGTCTGAATGGTGGTCAAATTCAGCCGGTGATGTGACAACCAGAGACTGCTTCTTCGATGATGAGTATGTGTTTAATGCAGATGGGACTTTCCAAAATATTCTGGGAGACAATACGTGGACAGAGCCTTGGCAAGGAATGGATCCTGAAGGTTGTGCTACAGCCGTAGCACCACATGATGGATCTGCAGTGGCGACTTATGTATATGACGAGGATGCAGGGACAGTTACCTTGACGGGTAAAGGGGCATATCTCGGACTTGCTAAAGTAATTAACGGTGCAGAATTGGCGTCCCCAGCCGATGCGCCGGAAGAAGTTACTTATGAGGTTTCATTCTCAGAGGACAACTGTTTGATGACAGTAGAGATTGACTTTGGAGGAGGCTGGTGGACATATCGGTTGTCCCGACAGTAAATCGAATAAATAAAAGTTGAACTTAGTATAGAGCCCTTCTCGTGAGAGAAGGGCTCTATACTTTTTAGCCCAATCATTCGGTCTCTTTTCTTATTATATTGCCATTCAATGAAAAAAGTGAATCATGAAAGCTGCATGGTTTGAGCAATTTGGACGGGCGCAAGATGTCTTGAAAGTGGGTGAATTTGATAAGCCTTCACCTGGACACGGTGAAGTATTGGTGAAAGTACGGGCTTCGGGGGTCAATCCTTCGGATGTAAAGAAAAGAGCAGGATCGGCCCCAGGCTTACTCGACCATGGACCCGTGATTCCGCACAGCGACGGTGCTGGGGTCATTGAAAAAGTGGGTGTCGGGGTATCCGATCAGAGAATTGGCGAGCGGGTATGGATCTACAACGCACAATACGGCCGCAGCCATGGTACGGCAGCTGAATATGTGAGTGTTCCTGCCAGGACGGCAGTAAGGCTACCGGATAAAATCAACTTTGCTGTGGGCGCCTGTATAGGAATACCAGCTATGACCGCACATCGATGTGTCTTCGCAGACGGTCCGGTAGAAGACAGGACTGTGCTGGTTACAGGCGGTGCCGGCAGGGTAGGCCATTATGCGATCCAGATAGCTAAGATCGGAGGTGCCTTTGTGGTGGCCACTGCAGGTAGCAATCAGAGCAAAAAAGCATGTCTCGAAGCCGGCGCGGACATCGTCATCGATCATCCCTTTGACGGCTCGGCGAGACAGGTGCTCGAATTAACAGGAGGAATGAAAGTCGACCGCCTGATAGAAGGAGAGTTTGGAGGCAATTTGATCCACCTGCTCGATACAATGAAAACAAGCTCGATCGTTGCCACTTATGCATCCATGTCTGACCCAACGCCTGCCATACCATTTTACAAAATGATGTACCTCGACCTGACTGTCCGGTTTGTCATCGTATATGCCATGCCACAGCACGCTAAGGCAGCGGCCATCTCGGATATTACGAGGATGCTGGAAAACAATGAATTATCGCACCGGGTAGCCGATAAGTACCCGCTCGATCAGGTGGCCAAAGCACACCGCAAAGTGGAAAAAGGAAAGGTACGCGGTGGCGTAGTAGTGACCATTGAATAAAATCAACAAGTTTCTGAGGAATGAAAAAAATACTCATATTGACAGGTGATGGTGGTGAAAGCTATGAAACATTGTATGCTAAACACCGCTTTGAGGAGGGAGGCCACCAGGCCGTAATCGCCGCACCGTCGGTCAAAATGCTCAACCTTGTAATGCATGACTTTGAACCGGGCTGGGATACATACGTCGAAAGAAAAGGCTACTACGTACACTCAGATATTGCCATTAAGGATTGCAAAGCTGCTGACTTCGACGCTGTCCTTATCATAGGGGGGCGGGCGCCGGAATTCCTTCGTAACGATCCGATGGTTATCCGCCTGGTACAGGAGTTTGATGCCGAAGGTAAATACATCTTCGCCATCTGTCATGGAATCCAGGTCCTGGTCACCGCCGGCCTCGTAAATGACAAACGCATCACTTGCTATGAACACGTGCGCTTCGAAGTGGAATCTTGTGGCGGAACCTTCGTAGGGAAGGACCAGGCAGTACGTGACGGGAGAATCGTGACGGGCCAGACGTGGCAGAGCCACCCGGAGTTCTATCGGTTGGTTTTTCAATGCATAAGTCTTGTTTGAGAGTGCAGACATTTGACTCCTCCGAAGGGTGTACCTGAGTTTACCAGTATGACGACTAAAGTTCTCTCTGATCCCAAATACCTGGACTTGGCATGTGCCAAAAGCAATGAAGTGCAATCAATACCAAGCTTCTTTCAAGATATATAACCCGAAATCACAATTTCGAAATACGAATTCATCCAATATCATGGATAGCCCCGCGATCATCCATTTGCGACGATTTTTATTGACACCGATATTACTCCTGACAATTGCCTGTTCTGTGCCTGAGAGTGACACTGTACTTTATCGCTCTGATTCATTGGTCATAGAACAAATCACAGCCAATACATACGTGCACACAAGCTTTCTTCAGCTTACCGATGGGGATTTTTTCCCCTGTAACGGTTTGGTCTATGCGGTCGACGGTGAAGCGGTAGTATTTGATACTCCTACAACAGACTCGGTTTCCTCAGAACTAATGGGGTGGGTAACCGATGTGTTGAATGCCCGAATCAAAGCTGTGGTGATAAATCACTTTCATATCGATTGTCTCGGGGGGCTCAAAACATTTCACGATGAGGACATACCTTCTTATGCCCATGTATTCTCGGCCAATTTGCGAACTAAAGGTACTGAGGATCCTCAGAATTTGTTCGAAAGTCAACTCATTTTACCCATTGGGAACAATCGGGTGATCAACAGATACATCGGTGCGGCCCATACGCGGGATAATATTGTCAGCTATATTGAAGGTGAAGCCGTACTGTTTGGGGGGTGTATGGTGAAATCGGTAGGGGCTTCCAAAGGTAACCTTGCAGATGCAGATACCATTGCCTGGCCCGTGACGGTTTCGAGCATTGCTGCGATGTTTGACCAGGCCGAGTGGGTCGTCCCTGGCCATGGCAAGCCGGGGGGAAGAGATTTGCTCGAGTATACGGTCAGGTTGTTCGAGTAGTTACTCTGGTTGAAGAATTTTAAGTGGTTTAACTTGTATGGCAGCCCGACAAACCGGCAACATGACAAACCGGCAACATGACAAACCGGTTACGTGAGA
>JBFKOL010000044.1:0-19155 GCA_041628815.1 Saprospiraceae bacterium
ACAAAACAGGTTCATTTGAAATTTAACCGGACAGTAATGTTTAAAAATCAAGGATCCTGGTGATCGATTTGCCTGCAACCGCCTCAATGGTGAACCTTTCTCGTTTTCCCTTGTGGGCACCCAGGGCAGTCACTGTCACCTCATATGTCCCCGGTAGAAGGATGAATTCTTTCGGATTGCTTGACTCGGCCGTGTAGGTCCTTCCTCCGGCAACACCTTGTCCGGCCGAGGGGTCAACAATATTGATGGAAGCATCCACTAAAGAGGCGCCACTTCTCGCACCGATTAGAACTATCCCGGTTTGATAATTGTATTCCGGGGTTACCGTTCGATCTGGTTCAATGCGAATTCCTTCCATACGCTGTACGACAGCAGCGCCTTTAACATTTAGGGCAATAATCTCAAAATCATATAAACCGGGATTCAGTTCAAAGACTTTGGTGTTTCCATAGGTCCTTCCACTGGCCACCTGAGTGCTTTTGTCTTGGAGATATACCCTTATTGTGGCATCCCATCCCTCTTCGTTGTTGGAGACGAATATTTCAGCCTTTCCGGCATCAAAGCTGACAGATCTGTGAATGACTCCCTCCGTTGGTATCTTTACTTCGGAGACTCTCTGGGAACTCACATCACTGCCTTCCAAAGGCTTAACTTCCAGGTCGAATGTGCCTGGTGGAAGAAACAACTTCCCTGTATCGGCATAAGTTCTTACAGAACCGGCATCTTCTTTGGTAAATGAGTTAATCGCCCTGACATAGGCATCCACACCAATATCATTCTTTGACACGAAGACAGTCAAATTAAATCTGTCTTCATCGATTGTATAGGTGGTCGCTTCCTCTAACACCGATTCCAGATCTTTGGCATCCTGCGCATCGAAGTATTGGCCTTCACCTGCCAGGGCAGCACAACGCAATTCTTCTGTTTCAGACGTCTTCAGACCAAAGCCGACAATGTGCAATTTGAAGTGAATTCCGGCATCTTTTGCTTTTCGTATTACTTCGCAAAGCTGTCCACCGCACGATTCTATTCCATCTGTGACAAGGATGATGGTTGCGCCTTGATTGTTTTTTTGTAGTCCATCAATAACTTGACTGGCAGAATAGGCCAGAGGCGTTCTTCCCAATGGTTGGATACCATTAAGAGCAGAATGGACATCTCTTTTGGACACATTGTCAAAATCCACCATGACTTCCACATCCGAACAATCACTTTCTACCCGGTGCCCATATGCGACCAGTCCAATTCTCTGGTTTTCCGGCATACCATCCACCGTGGCAGACAACACCTCCCTGGCAATTTCCATTTTAATGCGGCCTTGCATGCGTCCCCACATCGATCCGCTCGCATCGTAGATAAAGACCACTGGTGATGGGACATCGTCAGTTTGAGCGTAACCGGAAGTTAAAAAAGATCCAATAACGAATAGGAAGAAAGACAACCTGATTTTTGACAGGATGTATGAACAGTTTTGGTCAAAAGTATACATGACTTCCTTTTTCAGTATTGTTAAAGTTAGCAGTAATCATTCACTTCATGTTTATTACTCCTATCTGGAACAATTCCGACTATACAAGACTTAAATCGGGCCCTGACTTTTCCAAGAGTTTGCTTACTATGCTTTGGAAGGAGGATAACAGCTTTCAATGAAGTATATTGGAATTACATCTATGGTCGAAATGTACTTTCAAATGAGACATGTCTATATCTTCTTACTTGGCTTCCTCCTTGCTGCACAGGGATGCGTCAACAGCAAACAACCCATTCAAAAGACCGCGGATGGCGCATGGACCTTTGTTGAAAGTGAAGACGGTTCTAAACCTGAAGCGCGCCATGAGGCTGGATTTGCAGGAATAGGTGACCGATTTTACCTTCTCGGGGGCAGAGGCATTAAGCCGACGAGCATTTATGATTTCAACGAACGAAAATGGATACAAGGCGCACCACCTCCCTTGGAACTCCATCATTTTCAACCTGTAGTCCACGATGGACTTATCTATGTGGCTGGAGCCATGACGGGTCCTTACCCAGGTGAGACACCAGTTGAAAACATCTACATCTATGATCCTGATTCGGACGCCTGGCACCAAGGCCCTTCCATTCCTCAAGCCAGGTTGAGAGGAGGAGCCGGGGCTGTTGTGAAAGAAGGTTCTCTGTATCTCCTATGTGGAATACAGGATGGACACCGCGGCGGTCATGTCAGCTGGCTTGACGTCTATGATTTTACAACTGGAACATGGACCGTTTTGCCCGATGCTCCCAGGCCCAGGGATCACTTTCAGGCTGCGATTGTGGGTGACCACCTCTATGGGATTGCCGGGAGGACAACCATGGCAGCAGATAACCCTTTTAAAAACACCATAGGCGCAGTGGATGTATTCGATATTCGATCGAACAAATGGACTACACTTTCAAATATTCTACCCACCGAGAGGGCAGGGAATGCCGCTCTTGCGATAGGCACAGATATTTTAGTCCTTGGTGGAGAATCTTTCAACCAGGAAATAGCGCATTCCGAGGTGGAAGTTTTGGACACGAGAACCGGATCATGGACGTCATGGCCTGATTTGGTCCGAGGGCGGCATGGTACCGGTGTTTTATGGTATCATGGTTCGCTCTATATGGCATCCGGTTGTGGTAACAGAGGAGGAACTCCAGAATTGTCTGACCTGATCAAATTCTCACTCGACTAACCCGATCGGGGATTTGGATTATTCGGATTGTTTAATAGCACGTACCAGGACCCCGAGGGCCTCGTTCATCGCATCAAATCCCGTAGCACTGCCTTCACTGTGACCCATCCTTACGACTACCAGATCAAGAGATGGAACAATCATGGTGTACTGTCCTCCTGCTCCAGCCATACAATAGGCATCTTCCGGAAGATTCAGTTGTCCGGTGCGATTCAGCCAAACCAAGCCGCCATACACGGGTTCTTCCCATCCCGGCGCCGGATTTGACACAAAATCCACGAATCCTTCAGGGAGCAATCTATCTCCCATCCATATTCCATCGTTCAGATAAAGTAATCCGAGCCTCGCCCAGTTCCTGGCCGTACCATAATCGTATCCTGTCATAATAAAATTTCCAAAAGGATCCGTTTCGAGTACCTGTCGACGAATCCCGATTTTATCAAACAGTTCTTCTTGTGGCCACGTCCAATAGTTGCGTTCATTGGATTCCACAATGTTGCGCAGTATATATCCCAATGCCAGCGGATCGCAGTTTCTATACCGACCTGTGGTTCCTGGTACATATTCGAGGGGTCTATTAACGGCGAAGTCAAACACGTCGATGGCTTCCGTGTAGATATACATATGGGCAAGACGTGCGACATGTTCGTCGAGATCGGGGTCCTGGTGAGCCGGGAATCGCAGGCCACTGCTCATTTGCATGAGATCCCTTATGGTGATTTCCCCGCGTGGGTCACCGGGAGCAGACCACTCCGCGATAGGAGCGTCAGCGTCCAACTCAAGAAAGCCTTGGTGTATCAAGCGTCCAATCAAAATGCCAGTCAGACTTTTTCCCATGGACCAGCTTTCCAACTGCATATCCCTATGAACGTCAGGTCCGTATTGTTCGAGAACGATGTCTCCCTGGTGAACGGCAATAAATGCGGCAGTAAGCGCTCCCGGCGCAAAAGCGTGTGACAACACGGAGTCCAACAGATTTTGATCATAGGTCGCATCAGAATCCTTCGATGCATCCCCCATGGGCCAATCCATGGATGATGCTTCGGGCAGCGCAGATGACACCGTTACTGGCTCAAACTGAATTTTCTCGCGACCTTCCAATATGCACCCCTGATCCCCAAAGTAAATTGCTTTACGGTGAACCGAATCGCCGATACTTACCATGGCGCTCCTTTCCAAAGAATCCACCGAGTACGAAACATGTGTATAGTACTGACTGTCCAAAAGCAGCTTTCCACTATTTCGAAATGCTTCCGCCGGATTCCGCCCTGAAACAAAGCAAGCTGAGCACAGGACTTTTGCATATACGCCGAGACTTAGATGAAGAACAGAGCCTTCGGGCTGGGCAGTTTGGTTCCATGGCTGGAAGCTTTCCGATAACGCAATGGGATCTTTTCCATCGACAATATTTTGTTTGCACGACCCGTACAACTGCAGAACGAGGATCAAAAACAAAAATCTACAGGCAATATTTGTGTTCATAATTTATTCCTTATGCCCCAAGGTCGTAAAAGATAAACTTCAATACTAACCTGGAGGGATTATCTGTCTTGTTCCAAGGCAATTTCGATCTGGTAATGGGGGATGTCATCGGTGTTTACTTTGGTAGCAATCAATACGTCCTCTCCGGGATCTGTATTGAGTGATTTTAATCCATCGGGGATGATGAATTCACTTGAATAACTCCGATATCCCTCTTTTTCGATGTTGAAATGGATGTGAGACTTTTCCAGTCGCCCATCATCACCGTAATACCTTCCGGGTCGAATGGTGGTTATTTCGAACTGTCCTTTCTGGTCTGTAACCAGATAGATGAACAATCGAGGATTCCAAGAGGATTTTTCTTTGAAATAGTCACCTTCGTGGTCTGCATGAACCAACTCCACCATCACCTCATTGAGCGGGAGCAGTGATGAAGCATCGATGATTTTGCCCAGAACTATAATGGATTGCCCGGGTTCGGAGGAGCAGACCATTGTCCCAATATTTGATGTTGCGTACTTTTTAATTAGTTCGCGCATCGGTGGACGATAGGCCGGGTCTTCAATGAGTATTCTCAGTAGTGAATCTGACAATATTGCCGATGGTGATATTTCAGATGTCCTCAATCCACTTTCAATTGCTTGCAAGGCTTTGTTAAAATCCTTGTTGAGCAGGAGTGTTGCGAGGTTTTCGTACACACTTTTTCCAGGAATGGATTCAAGGGGTTTTTGCTCCGACCGTGAAATACATCCAAGTCCCAAGGATGCAACCATTAAGATGATGGCCACGGTCTTAGAACAGTAAAGCCAACGTGGTTTTTTTTCAGCATACGCATGACTTGTAAACGATAGGAGATTCAACTTTTCTTTTATTATCAAGATACGCCGAGAAAATTTTCATTACCTCCTACGCAGGTAAAAGGTCTTCAAAAGGGAAAAGAAAGGATGTCATTCGACAAGCTCTATCCGGTCAATCAGCAATTTGAAGGTTTCTTCTTTTTTGTTTCCTATCAAAAAACCCACTTCTGATAGCTTGATTCCTTGGAAATTCTCAATTGGCAATTTCCGGCCTCTGTAATTGGGTGTCATTCGCCGGAAAGGTATCCTGATGATTTGCCATTCGCCACTCGTTGGAAAGGTATAGATATAGGTGTGGCGATCCCTCAAGCCCGATTTTACCCTGAGCTGATAGATTTTTCCATCTCCTTTGATGCGCAATAAAAATGCGTCATAGGCTTCGAGGGAAACCGGGTCTGATCGCCTCCTTACCGATGAAAATCCACCGTTGTTATCTAATGAGACATGTCCAGAAAACTGTGCAACGCCATCTTCGAGCAAGGTGAATTGTCCCTTTGAAAATCCACCCATCACACCATCGTTGACTACTTGCCACCGATTGGCTTCACTTGAGTGAGAAAAATCAATCAATATCATGTTTAATGTAAGTATGAAAAGAGGTATCATTGATCATTCAGCGAGACACTCGCTCACACAGGTTAACAATTGTTGGGTTAACAGGTTCGCCGACTGGCTCATTCATTGGCAAGATCTGACAAAAGCTGCTCCGCCTGGGCCGTCATCCTGTCGTAATGGCGATATCCCCACCTGGCGAATGGAATTAACAGGATCAGTACGAGAGGAAGGTACCACCATAGAATTGGATTTCCTTGCAACATATCCTTTCCAGACATTACTTTCATCAAGGCAGGAGGCCCTACGACTGCAAACAGCATGCTGCCAATCAATCCCATTCGCTGAACTAGAAGGAAACGTTTTCTAGCTCGTGTAAATTCGATCAGAGAGTCGCGGATATTCCAGTCAGTTTTTCCTGCTTGTTGCATTCGTCGTACAGCAGAAAGAGTAATCAGGGGTAAACCAAGACAGAATGCAATCGACAAAATTCCAAACAGCTGGAGATACCAGGTATCCAACAATCCGAACTTTACGATGAGTAGGACAGCTGCACCCATACAGATAAGCGAGCCTATTGATTCAGGCAATGCGATGCCTTTTAATTTTCTTTGAAATCTCTCTTTTTTCATTTCTGTAATCATTTGATCAGTTAATAATTTTTGTTTATCCATTTGGGAGCTCAGTTGGTCCCATTGTTTTTTTATTTCTTCCAATTCCATGACTATTCATTGAAGCATTGTTTTCAAAGATTTCCGTGCGCGGTTCAATCGCGTCCCAATATTGCTTACCGACCACCCCGTGATCTCTGCCATTTCCTCGTAGGACTTTCCTTCTAAATACAGAAATATCAAAGTTTTGTCTGAAGGGGTCATCATGCGTAATACTGAATAAAATCTCTCTAATACGGCTGGATCCCAATCAGTGCTTTGATGCAACTGATAATCCAGCTGCCATTCTTGCCGCGATAATCGAAGGTTGGTCTTCCTGTCGCGCTGAAAAGTGAATGCAGTATTCAAAGCTACCCTGTATATCCACGTGCTCAACTTGCTGTCTCCTCTGAATGAAGAAAACGACTTCCACAACTGGTACACGATTTCCTGGTACAAATCCTTGACATCCTCTTCCATCGAGGCATAAGCCCGGGAAACTTTGTACAGAATGGCTTCGTTGTTCTTAATTACCTCTATGAATCGTTGTTCCTCGGTCATCCATTCACTTTCTATTTAATGAGTATACGAAAGGTGGGTTTTATCACAAAAAGAAAAAATTTTAACACTTTCAAAGGAATTGCGAATAATTCCGCGACGGAAAGAAGACGAAAACATTCAATCCCTAGGTGGATTTCTTCAGGAGCGTTACGATGTCCTTTTCAACGCGTTTAGGAGACGTGGTGGGCAAGTACCTCTTATAGGGTATACCGTCCGGTCCTATCAGGAATTTTGTGAAGTTCCACTTGATGTCACTTCCGAGCCAGGATCCAAGTTGGCGTTTCAGAAACTTGAATATCGGATGGGCATTTCTACCATTGACCTTTACTTTTTCGGTAAGCTGGAAGGTCACTCCGTAATTTATCGCACAAGCCTGTTCTACAGTCTCGTTGGTTTCGGGCTCTTGATTGGCAAATTGATTGCATGGAAATCCAAGTACCACCAATCCTTGATCCTTGTAATGCTGGTGAAGTTTTTCGAGACCTTCAAATTGAGGTGCCAAGGCACATTGGGTAGCCGTATTGACTATCAACACGGTCTTTCCGCGAAAATCCGACATGGCAATGGATTTGCCAGCAGTTGTTTTAGCGGTAAGCGCATAGAACTTTTCAGACAGGTTTTTCACAACACTTCTTTAGATTACAACAGCATGTATCCGTTATGGTTGAAAACAGTTCGGTCGCGATGAGGCATGTCTCTTTAAGCCTTCTCTATTCCGTGAAATATCGCGGAATGTTCGGCGATCGTTGCTTGAATGTCTGTCAATCAAGATCTATTGTATCGATGACACGGGCGTATTTCGCAAAAAAGCCATAAGGTCTATCGCGTCGGCCTCGCTCAGATTTTCCAGTAACCCTTCAGGCATCATCGACTGATCTGATATTTCCATAGACACGATGGATGATCGCGGTATTACCAGTTTTTCCTGGCCTATGGTTTTGAGGGTGATGGACTGGTCATTTTGCACTGAAATGTTTCCTGCAACGGTGCGGCCATCGCTCAAAGAAGCATACACCATTCTGTAGTCATCCTGTAATTCTGCGCTCGGATCGATGATATTTTGAAGCAGATAGTTGAGGTTGGTCCTGTTGGATCCCGTAAGGTCAGGGCCCAGATCACCTCCCAGGTTATTCATTTTATGACAAACGGCACATGATCTTTCGTATACCTGTCTTCCGTTGAATATATCTGCCTGTGAGAGTGCTGCTTCGTTAAACATTCTGCTATACCTGCTGTACGAAGCCTGCTTCACTGCATCGATTCGGTCGATGGGACCCCATATCTCAACGAAACCGTTGCCGACAACGCGCCTCAGTTGTACAGCGATATAAGCCGGGATTTCCTTCCGGTCGATGGAGCCATCCTTGATTGCACTGGCAAGAAGCCAACCGTATGAACTACGCGAGGATAAAGTTTGGAGCACTTCCATTTTATGATGGTGTTCGTAAAGACTGAATTGACTCAAGAGAAATTCTGCCAGCGCCATATCGTCGTAACCCGACATAGCCCTGATGGCTTCGGTGCGTGTACTTTCCTGACGTATTTTTTCCCGTAGCAACCGGAGCAGACCCGGATGTCGTTGTACAGAAAGCTGTCTGATCGCCTCGTTCTGTGCCGAGTCATCTGCGTTGGTATCTTCAAGAATACTTAATTGTGCTTCGGCCATGGTCGAAGAATTGAAATGAGCGTTAATTTCCTTTGCCAGATTAGCAGTTTCGGGATTTTTCTGAAGATGTTTAAAGGCTGTATTCCATTCTTCCGGTGCCGAAATGCTTGGTTTTCCTTCTAAACCAGCAAGCAATCCAGTCAACAATGATCTGTTGCTTCGATGGCTATTCTTCAACACACCAACAATCTCACTCTCGAGACCAGCATCCACCAATCTTCTGGCAATCTTTTCGGAGAGACCCTTAATTTTCGATTTTTGCGCGATTTCCAAGACTCTTTCTGCATCAAGGATTACAAGGGGCTCTATCCCAAACCAGAGCATATGAGGAATATTAGGATCACTGGAGTCTTGCTCAAATCGAACGAGTTTTTCTGCGAGATCCCATTTGTAACGGTCGGGAATCCTTTGTAGGGCGGCGGCAAGATAAAGCCGCACAACAGGAGAAGACTCCCTTCCGGCGGTTCGGATCATTGCTTCTAAAAAGTCTTGGGGAGCTTCACCATCTTCGCATGCCAGTTGTATGGCCCATCCGCGAATGTAATCATTGGCATCCTTCAGGAGACTCAGGAATTGGTCGGATCCCAATTTTCCCACCTGGTGAAGTGTCCAAAGTGCACGCAGTCGGATGCCCTCTTTCGAATCACCTGTTAATAAACCTTCAAGTAAAGTGACAGCTTGTTGATCCAACTGTCTAGTTGTGCTCCTGAATTGCAGAAGGGTGCGTGCGCGACGAGCATGCCAGGCACTGGCAGACTTTTGGAGGTGAGACAGGTCGAGGTCCGTCATGGTTGAAAGATCTTCAAATCGTCCTGGCCAATTTTCCGAAAGATCATGTTCCGGGGTGATGCGATATATCCTGCCAGTCTCCTTGTTCAAGACTTCTTGTCCACAGATGTCAGCGTCGTGCCAGTCAAGGACATAGATGGCCCCTTCGGGGCCGATTTCCAGGCTGAAACCGATCCATTGAGCATTGTTGGCAAAAAGGAAATCCTGGCCATGGCCTGCCTTGAAACCCGACCCATGAGGTGTCAGTATATCAGACAGTACCGCATGTTCGTGGATATTGGCCATAAAGATGCGACCATGTTGGTTGCTGGGGAATGCATCGGACAGGTATACGCGTGCTCCTCCATGTGCCGACCTGTGACGGTGATCCACAATGGTCCTTATATCCTCGTACACATATGGGTTAAAATGCTGTCCGCCCTGTCTGTGATAGATGCCACCTGGAATTACGTGAAACAGATGAGGTATGACACATGCTGAAATGAACAATTGACCATGCTCGTCATAATCAATCCCCCAGGGATTGCTGAAGCCATGAGCGACCACTTCAAAGCGCCTCTTAATAGGGTGGTATCGCCAGACACCCCCATTGATATCAATCCCTTCGGCATCGAGAAGATCGTCTGGGAAGGCTTCGCCTGGTTTGTATATAATTCCCTTGCCATTGGGTTGGCGAATTTTAGATGGAGTAGCAAACCCTTCAAGGCCATATAGCCACCCATCAGGTCCCCAGTGAAGGCTGTTAATGGTTTCATGGCGATCGCGGATGCCCCATCCCGTCAGCAAAACTTCTATGTCCTCGAGGTCGGCCTGATCGTTGTGGTCTTTATCCGGCACGAACAATAAATTAGGAGGAGCCCCCAGGAATAATCCGTCAAATCCGGTGGCAATCGCTGCAGGAAAAGGGATACCCTCCAAGAATACCGTCCTTTTGTCCGCATGCCCATCCTGGTCGGAGTCTTCAAGAATAACGATCCGGCTGTCGCCCGAATTGGAAAAGCCGTGGCCACGTGATTCGTAATCCCTGTTTTCGGCGACCCACATGCGTCCTTTGTCGTCCCAACAGAAAGCCATGGGCTGAGTCACCATAGGCTCACTGGCAAAGGCATTTACCTGGAATCCCGGCTGGATACTCATGATATCAACGGCTTGTTCGGCATTCAAAAATTGGGCATTCCTGCCTTCGTCCTGCGCAAGGCCCCATAACGCGGTGGCATTGTACATCCCATGATCGCCAATAAAATCTCCCCACCATTCATCAAGTACCATATCTTGGAAAGGACCGGTATAAAGATTGAGTTGATGGCGGAAATGAAGTATGTTCCCCTCGGGAATGACCACGTCACCGAATCTGGCTGGAGCAGGGCCTACTCCCATTTGCTGGTCGACCCGCCAGGGAAGTGGAAAACCAGGATTGTCCGGATGATCAAATACAGCGATGTGCGCCTCTTGTTCAAGACCTTCAATTTGCATACCTATATCCACCCAATGCGCCCTTTGTCCTTCAGCATGTCCATCGCGTTGCCTGGCCGCATTCACAACACTGCCTTTGGTCGTCTCCGTCCATGGCATACGCACAAATAGGCCTCCATAATCAAACTCGTTGATCACCACATCACTGATGGCCTTGCCGGTCCATCCCAATTCGAGCGAAAATCTTTCGCCCGCCTTTTTCATTACCCATTCCTGGGTTTCTTCCATGGTGATATCCCCGCTATCGTCGAGAAGCTGATACGTGGCAGACCATTTCACTTCGGTACCTTCGGCTAATAGTACGCGATCTTCTTTTTTTAACCAGTAACCTTTTCCAGGATTGTGGAAGTAGTCTCGTCCGATGTGGGTTTTTACATCTTCCGGTTTGTCAGACCTATAAAACCACCTTTTGAGTTCTTCCTCATCAGTTTGGGTGCCGTTTATTCTCGTAAACCCCCAGTAAACACCTGTCTGGTGTCGATGGTGTCCCGGAGAATATTGCGTCAGAGGAACATCTGAATGAGGGCTGCGTAGGGGATGCAGGTATGGCCTGAAATCTGGCTTGAGGTGGTGAATGGCGACGGGAAGTAACCTGTCCGAAGCATAGACCACTACAGAAGTGTCGGATCGTTCAATACGGAATTGCGTTACCTCGGATTGATCCAGATCCGATGTCCCATCCTTCATGTTCTGACAGGCAAAAAGAGTAAATACCAATACCGCAAGATATGCGCCCTTGTTTTGAAAATTTATCAACATGCATTTAAAATAATAAAGGAAGATTAAGCAGCCTAAATTAACCAAGGTCAATTCATGAAATGTGATATTCATTCTGCTTTTGGCTAAAAGCAAATGTATGCTTACGGACACCCCATTCAAGGAATTATCCTTAAATCCTTATGGATGAAGCACTCTTGATGTACTTTAAAAGGCGATAAGGTATCCATGAATGACATGCTTTATCTCCATGTTGGACAAGGGGTATTTATTCTACATGAGAAACCCATTGACGGGTTTTATTGGATCGGGAAGTTCAGAATCATCGATCATCTGGCGCAGGTCGATCTCTATACCCACCGCTATCGAAGTAATAGGAACGTCATTATAGGTTCCTTCGAAAGGATTTTCGGAATAGTCCCCGATTTTTTCCATCAGAAAAAAAATCCAAATGATCAATCCGGATATAAATGGGAATAACCATTCCATCCACTCGTGCTTGCTGTGAAAAATATCAAGTAAACCGAATGGAATGATAGCGCTGTACACGACCGTCATCCATAGGGCAACAGATGCATATTGACGGGGGAATGGAAAGTTCTTAATCCTTTCACTCTTACCTTGGTCGGCGTAGAACGAGGTGATCAACTGGTGGAATTCCATATGCCGGAAATCTTCAAAGTAGCCTTGATCTCTCAGTTCCTGTAATCTTACCGATTGCGTCTTGAGTATCTGTGTGGCAATATTTGCTTTTGTCTTGTATGCCTCAAATTCCTCATCGCTAATCAGATTAACCATTTCGTGATCCAACCTTTCGTAGTAATCCTCACATACTTCTGGAGCATAAAGACCTTTGACGCGTTCTTGGGTATGTTCCCACTCCCTGGTGACTCGCAGCTGGTAGCGGAGGGCTGTTAACCACGCAATGTGTCTGAAGACAAGCTCTCTTCTTATTGAATCTACATTGTCCCCATTGACAAATGCTACTACAGCGGCACCAAATGTACGGCTGTTGTTTACTATACTGCCCCAAATTTTGCGAGCTTCCCATGTGCGGTCGTAGGAACTGTTGTTTTTGAAACCGAGGTAAAATGCCACAGCGATACCAATTACGCCTATTGGCTGCCACGCGATAGAGAAATCCAGATCAAATATATAATGGACGCAAAAAATCACCCCGGAGTAAAACGTGCCCCAGATGAACGGCCACTTAGACCAGTTGAATGTCATCCAAAAGCCGTAATTCTTTTTTACATACATCGTTGGGATTGATTTTTTGTACAAGCAATATTAATAACACACGATGAATTCTGCACAGTCATCATAAAACCAATGTTCGTCTTTCGGTCGAAATTTACCGCTGTCAGTCACTCAATGTGAAGTCTGGCAGCCTGACGATTTTACCACCCAGTAAGGCAGATTGATGAGCAAGAATACCCACACACGTGATATTTGCAGACTGGACGGCGTTGGGATATGGGTCCTCCTCGTCCGTCAACGCTTTAAGAAATTGATGCACGAGATGCGGATGGGATCCGCCATGACCAGCGCCCTGGGTAAAGGAGAGGTGTTGCTGGTCATCCAGGTCATAGACACCTTTGGTCGTGAAATCCCGAATTTCCTCGGGAAGCAAATGTGCAAAATCCGGACATGTTACCTTTTCAGGTATTTCAGGCTCCGGCTTTTTAGCCGTGTGAACCACCAAAGGGTCGTGTTCGATGAGCGGCCATTCTACCGATTTTTTGGATCCATACACTTCGAAACTTTCCCTGTACTGCCTGGCAACATCAAACAATGACCTGTAAATGTGTGCCGAAAGATCAGAATTTCTGAACTTGATGTGTGTTGTCTCTACGGCAAAAGGGCTATTGTAGAAGTGGTGCAAGGATTCACGGATGGTCCCTGAACCAAAACAGGAAACATATTCTGCTTCTGCCCTCGTAAGACCCAAAACAGGGCCCACGCAATGCGTAGCATAATACATTGGTGGCAAGCCTGGCCAGTAGTCCGGCCATCCATCCATATCCTGTTGGTGGCTCGCTTTTAAGAATTGTATCTTTCCCAATTCACCCTTATTGTAAAGGTCACGCATGTAGAGAAACTCACGGGCATAAACTACGGTCTCCATCATCATATAGGTCAGTCCTTTTTCCCGTGAAAGATTCACGATCTCTTCGCATTCTTCCACAGTCGTCGCCATGGGAACAGTACAAGCTACGTGTTTTCCTGCCTTTAACGCCTTAATGGACTGATGTCCATGATCGGGAATTGGGGTGTTGATATGGACGGCGTCAATGCTGGGATCCGCGATCAGGTCATCGTAGGATGTGTACCTCTTTTCGATGCCGTAAGCTTCACCAATGGCATCCAATTTTGACCGTGTGCGCTGGCAAATAGCAATCAGGTTGGCGTTGGGGTGACGCTGGTAAATGGGAATGAATTCGGCACCAAATCCAAGGCCGGCGAGTGCAACATTGATTTTTTTCATATTTAACAATATAAGAACTAATGAATGAATATATGGCCCTTAAAAGATAATGGCGCTAACCCTAGAAATGAAGTCCTGTATCTTTTTTTTGAGATTCCGGCTTTTTTATAACAATGACAACCTAAAAAACTTCGGACGTGGCATGCCCGGATCATTTTTCCACAAAAACTCATGTGGATCTATTGCGTGTTACTCCCCCGGGACTGCCTCTTCATTTCAAATGAAAAAGTATCTTTCATTTTATTTAAGGTGCGTTCTTCGAGGCTGAGGTCACCACCACCTCGGAAGTGTTCGTTGAAAATTTCTCCAATAATACGAGTAGACCAATAGGCGAAAGCAGACATCGCCGTTCCCCCGATGATGGGACCAATAAGCGGTATTCTTTTAAATAGGATCCTGGAAAAAAGACCGAGCTCAAAAGATCCGATTCCACCCATCAAAGCAGCTATTATGGACTTGGTCCGGTCCTCGTCGAAATCCACCCGGTCGTAATGTCCAGCCAATGTCTTAATCATTTTATATTGCACGGCAGCGATTGATGCAAGATCGACCAATGGAAGAGGAACCAAGCCAGCTCCGGCGGCATACCAGGCAAAACGGCCAATAACTTCTTCCGTGGATTCTTCGCTAACTACAAGGTTGGTTTTTCCTACATTGGTTTTTTCATAGTCATTTTTGGCCTTTTTCTTATGGCCTGCAGGGAATTCCCGTTTCTCGCCTGTAAACAGCTCTGACTTGTCAAAGCGTTGAACCAACAAGTAGCATAAGACGGCGCGGTACGCTGGTTTTTTCTTCGATTTAAAGCCTTTACATACTTCGGCTATAGCATCATCCAGGCCATCGCTCTCGGTAAGCCCCAACTTATTGATCATAAAGGACTTTTTTAGCCGGCCTCTTTCTCTGGCATCTGTACAGGCAACAATGGAACTATCCTTCCGGTAGATAGAAGGGCCCAATGAACGAGCTACAGCCTCAAGGAGCGGCCTGTCCACTTCGGTACCTTTATCGATAGCCATTAGTGATTCCTCGTAGGTACGAATCAGTTTAGAAAATTTACTCATGGTCTGTCTTTGTCGATGCAATGTAGGACATTTAGGTTGGCAGGTATCGAATTTTGGATCAGGGTGTCTGATACTTCGACAATTAGGCACTTCTGCTACAAGAAAGAACGATGCGATCAGCAAATGATGTTCTTTAAAGGTGACTGACATCATTTGTACTTCTGACTGGCCTCATTCAATTGGCTTGCTATAATAGTATACCTTTCAAGTCACGGTAATGAACCCATTCTTTCATCAAAACGACAGTTCGTTATGAAAACAGTTTTGCTCCTCACCGATTTTTCTGACAATGCAAGAAATGCAGCCGAGTTTGCTATTGCTTTATTGGGCTATGAAAGCCGGAAGTATGTTTTGGTCAACGTATTCATCGAACCATTAACCAGCGCCAGCGATGCCATACCCGTTATAGATGTCTTGGAGAGAGACTCAAAAGAAGGGCTCATAAACGAGCTGGCTTTTTTGAGATCCAATTATGATAAATTGGGTGTTCAGCTGGACATTTGTCCAGAACCCGGGGGGCTCCTTTTTGCGTTGGACAGGTTGACTGAAGAACATGATGTCGAATTCATTGTACTCGGCTCACATGGTGCCTCAGCTAAGCGCAAGCCTCTTATGGGCAACAATGCCGCTTATATCATCAAACACTTCAAGGCACCTATGATCGTGGTACCTTCCGATTGCCGGTTTTCATCTCCCGGGCACGTACTTCTTGCGGTTGACAACCGTCCCTATGAACAGTTGACCATTCTCCAGCCACTACTCGATATCATCGAGCAATATGCTTCTAAAGTATCTGTTTTGAATGTACAAAGTGGCAGCAGCGAAGAGGTTACCAAAACTGTGGAACACGATCAGGTCCAGGCCGCGCTAAAAAACATTCCCCACACTTTTTATCGCGAATGGGGCAAAAAAGTTTCTTTGGGCCTTGTAGACTTCATCAACGAGCACAACATCGATATGATTTGCATGATTGATCGTGACCGTACTTTTTTTGATAACCTGTTTCATCCCAGCGTCATCAAAAAAATGTCTGCAAAGACCCAGGTCCCTATGCTGGTACTGCACGACAGGAAAGAGTCTTAACGCATGGGAAAGAAGATCAATTAAGATACCAGGTTTTCAGCTGTTCGTTTTAGTTGATCGATTACCGATTTCCATGCGGAAACAGAGTCATTATATCGTTTTTCGCCATTGGCAACTTTACTGAAATCTCCCTGGATGATCTCTAACCTCGTGCCTTCTGTTGTTGATTTGAGAATATAGGTAGTCTGAAGGTAATTTTCTTCTTTGTCGTCATAACCCGCGTTGGGATCAAAGACAGTGAAAGCAAGTACGCTGGGTGGGTCATAAGCCCTAACCTTACCTTTGACGTAGGTCACCCCATCAGAGGCACCTTTCCATAATAAAGGATCGCCAATTTGCCAGTTGCTAATGGCACGACATCCAAACATGTAATGGATGGTGAGCTCAGGATCGGTCAAGGTACGCCAAACCAAATCAGGGCTGGCTTTGATCTCAGCAAATTCGCGTATGATCATGGATTGAATATTCGAATGGAGTGACTGGCTTTGAAACTACTAAAAAATAAATCGACAAGCAAGAATGGCCTTCTTCCAAATGTTAGTGAATGTATGTCAAGACCTAATGCAATCATGGTCCTTCTTTCCTGGTCAGGCAATAAGCGATGAATTCTGCCAAATCTGATTTAAAAGCTTCGAGTGAAGGTTGATGCGTGTACATCATATGTCCAGCCTCGTAATATTTCATAATGATATTTTCCATGCGCTCCGGGGGAAGACCCAAGTGTTGAATACTGTGTTCTACACCATAAAACACTGTTGCAAGATCGTAATATCCGTTCATGATCAACACCTTCATATGGGGATCTTTGGTTAGAGTCTCAGCCATATCTATACCCGTATTGATGGCGGCCTGGGTATTCCAGCGCATATTGCCCTGGTGCTTCCAGTCCCATGAAAAGCCTTCTCTTCGGCCTGCAGTAATACTGTAGTTGTGGCTCTTTTTTACACCAAGATCCCGGTAGAGATAATCAAGGAATCCAGTAATATAAGCCGGTGAAATAGCCGCACTTTGTGGATCATAACTGGCAAACTGGCTGATACCATCCTGATTCAGGCCGGTCCACCGTGAATCGAGTCTTCCCACAGTGCGCCTTTCTTCCCTGAATAGTTCCTGGAAAAATTCACTGTTGGTTATGCGCAAATCCGCCTGGGTCCAAAATTGTTTTGACACACCCGAATAAGTTTCCAATTGCTGGGCAACTTTTTTCTTTTCTTCGTCCGAAAGACGACTGCCTTTGTATAGGGCAGGCATATAAGTTTCCTCGGTAAAGGTTCTTACTTCATCCAGAAATGATTCAAGACTTTCTTCCCCTTTATTGATCTTGTCGTGGTACCAGGCTGTAGCGCAATAGGTGGGGAAATGTGCCAGGTAAGGCAAGTCGTCATTGGGTGGAAATATCAGTGTCCGCAAATCAAAAACAGCAGACACCATGATTACGCCGTTAAGGGCAATCCCACGGTCAAAAAGGTATTTCATAACACCGGCGTTCCTGAAAGTACCATAGCTCTCACCTAAAAGGAACTTCGGTGCATTCATTCTTTCATATTCGATCAAAAACTGGGTAATGAACAATCCAATGCTGCGAATGTCCTGGTCGACGCCCCAGAAGTCTTTGAAATCTGCCTCTCCTATAGGTACACTCAATCCTGTACCTACCGGATCGATCATGACAAGATCTGACACATCCAGGATAGAATAAGCGTTGTTTTCAAGCAGGTATGGGGCTGCAGGGGTGTAGTCGGGATCATTGACTACGATGCGCTTAGGGCCCAAAACACCCATATGCAACCAGAAGGAAGAAGACCCGGGACCTCCGTTGTAGGCAAACATTATGGGTCTATCTGAGGGACCGTCTTTAAGCCTGTAATAGGTAAATCCGAATAGGGCAATGGGTTCGTTGTTCTCATCTCGTAGCTGAAGGGTGCCAGCCCTGGTATCCAGTTCGAGTGTTTTACCATTTATTACGACCTTTTGACTGGTTTCTGCTACTTCAGCCATCGGATATTCCGATTCCACCTCCTGTGAAGATGTAGGAATGGACCCAACAAGAATTAATATTCCGAATAGTAAGTATTTCATCACGGCGATTATTGATCGGGTGTTAAGTTAATTTGATTCCAATATAAGAGTCATAATTAAAATCTATGGGTGTATACCGCCTTCATGGTTACAGCATTGTTCAGGGTCCTGAATCGGTCAAGGTAATTTTCCCAATCTTGGTTGTAAACCAGAAAAATCTCATTGCCTGGTTGCAAGATCCAACGAAACCGGTTATTCATTCCAATTGATTTGCTCAGGTTGTCATATTGTATGAAAGATGAAAAAGACACAAATGGCGTCAAGTCAAAACTGGCATTGAGCCTAAGAATGTCGGTAGAAAAACTTCCTTCATCGAGTTCAACATCGTTGCGAACAAATGTTGCTGTTAGGTTGATTCCATTCACTGGTCTGCCTGTAACAGAGACTCCAATCTGCTTTCTACTACCTGACCAGAATCCACCCAGATCAAGATCAATTCGTCCGGATACAGGTCTGAAAGGAGCACTTTGTAACTCAAGGCTAATACCCCAATTTACATATTCATCTGTGGGTATCACGATGGTATTGTCACGCAGGATGTCAAAATCTTCAGTAAGGCGCTCATATTCGCGGGAAATTGAAAATTCAATTGATTCGGATGACTCAAAAGTTACCTCGAATAATTCAAAACGAATTTCCTGTGTTAGCAAAGTCCAGTCCATATCCATTAGGTGTTCAAAGCGCAATCCCACATCAATATCCCTAATAATAGGGCTCTTCTCAAACAACGGATTGAATCCTAAAGAAGGTTGAAACCTGCGAAACCCTACACGTGGGTGAAATCCTACCGCCGGATCAAAAGCTGTCCCGAATTCTCGGTAAGAAGCGTGACCTGACCAGGGTTGATTAGGGAAGTTGATCCGGACACCCCTGGTAGTTCGGTCCCACATAGTGGAGTTGTGTGCAGGACTTGACGCGTTGTGATAGACAAAGAAAGCCTGGAATTGGAGAATTTGATTCCCCAGGAATCTGGATGTGTTCAACTCCAGATCTGCACCTAAGGT
>JBFKOL010000045.1:0-18669 GCA_041628815.1 Saprospiraceae bacterium
AGTATTGCAAAAAGAGACGATTGATCTGATGTTCCTGGATATTCAGATGCCAGGCATGATTGGCACCACTTTTCTGGCCGGACTGAGAGAAAAGCCCATGGTCATTTTCGTAACTGCCTATGACCAATACGCCGTGGAAAGTTACGACCTGGACGTCATTGATTATCTTGTCAAACCCGTAAGTATTGAAAGATTTACTCGTGCGGCTTACAAGGCACTTCAGGCCCACAACAAACCTGTTCCTGTTGTCGGCATTAAATCGTCAGAACCGGCAGAAACGAGTCCGGATCATTTTTTTGTCTATGTGGAATATGCTTTAGTCAAAGTCGTATTCAATGATATCACACATATTGAAGGCATGAAGGATTATGCCAAGATCTACCTGACCACGGCCAAGAGGCCCTTACTGACAAAAATGACGCTCAAGGCTATGGAAGAAAAATTGTCGGGGCGTCGCTTCATGCGGGTGCATAAATCCTACATTGTCAACCTCGATAAGATAGAAGCCATAAGAAACCGGCAAATTATGATCGGTGAATATGAAATTCCCGTCAGCCCTCAACAACTGGAGAGCTTGATGGATGCATTGAATACGTAAACAGGGTAAGTTATCTTTCAAAATACCTCGACGCGAATCGAATAAAAGAATCCCAGTTTGGAGCTGGGGTATGGCCTTGGTCGTGTTGTCGAAAAGCGATGTTCCCTTCTATGAGTTCTTGATTCAAACTGGGATATCCTTCAGATACCAAACCCTCATAACCTAACAGTTCGTAAACCGGTGAAGCCATGACCGCAGTCATATACATTCCTTTTTGGTCAGTCCATTGATCGCCTTCTTTGCCACAACCAATAAATACCGGCCTTGGAGCACACATTGCGAGCAAATGATGGGCGTCGACTGGAAGGGCATCCCACTGCATAGGGCCTGCATACTTTATGAAATTGCCGACCATCCAATGGTACTCCCCGGATCCTGCCACATTTTCGACAATTTCACCATAATTGCGGCGGTATGGCTTCAAGCCACCTGCCCCGGAAGAACTGATGTATCCAATGGCAATCCTAGGATCATAGGCCATGGCCACGACCGCAGCCTTACCGTAGCGCGAATGTCCCGTTATTCCTATTCTTCGATGGTCCACCCGCCTATCCGTGATCATATAATCTACCAGACGGCTGGCACCCCACGCCCATGCTCTTAATGCCCCCCAATCACCGGGCTCTCGGCGCTTTCCCATTTTAGATAATCCAATTACGCCTTTTGTGAGCCCTCCACCATAGTCTTCTTGTATGGAAGTGGTAAGTACGTCTGCAAATCCCCAGCCTTTTTCCAGAAGTTGCAACTGCCATGCGGGATATTCCGGTTGTTCAGGAACATTAAACCAAGGTGGCCATTTGAATCCAAAGTGGATGATGACCGGCACTAACGTATCCGCCTTGGCTGGTATTACGAGTTCAACTTCAATGTTGACTTCTATGTCAGGACAACAGCTGTTGTCAGCAGTGCCGACGAGGTTTCTGACGATGACGCCGAGCCCATTCCATTCTTTGAAAGAAGAATCCACCGTAGTCCAAGATATCGACGGTGCGCTTTCCGGTACTTCCCCATACAGTTGAGTGGTGACCTGTTTCTCAATGTCAGGTCTCTTCATCAACCACCATTCCCGGGAAGTGGAAACCCTTCGACCATCTGTCAGGTCTAAAGGGTCTGGATAGTCAGGATATGGATTGGCAAGGGATTCTTCGTAATTCGCAGCATTCGGTGCTGTCAGGTCCATCCCGTTGGCTCCGGGTCTGAGTTCCTGGTGTTCGACGCCCAATTTCTTCAACATCACCCCGTAGTCTTTTTCGGTCAAAAATCGTCGCTCCGTGAGCATGCTGTCTATTTGTTCACGTGTCAATTCCTGTGCCCGGGGTACAATCCAAATGCCAATTACTAGAGTGATTACCCCTATTGGATGAAATAAGTGGCTCTTCGACTTCACATGAATTTCTGACTCTTTCCACATCATCCTACCTCAAGTCTTGATTTTGCCGGTAAAACACCACCCAATTTTTCTGCGTGTCTATAAGGAGAAGCCCCTTTAAAGATGATCTCCAATGCGCCGTTTTCCAGTTTACTTTCGCCGATGATGTCTACGAGTTTCAGCATCTCCGGGGAAATTTCAAATGTGATTTTTTGCATTCTACCGGATGCAGATGTACGTGCTGAAATCCTTTTAAGCCATGTTGAGGTACATCGATCCTAATAGAAATGGAAAGTTTGGGGTTTGAAAAGTCAAAATCATGGTGCTGTGAAAATGTTGCGTTTCCTTTTCGCAGAACACATGTAATAAAAAGCATCCTTTTAACCAACGCGAAATGGATCATACATCTATTATTTAACGTTTTCGTGATAATTCATAGTGAATGCCCATCTCTAATCCTCTTAACTCTGCAAGGCCCTTGAGCCTGCCGATCGCCGAGTAACCCGGATAACTTTTTTTGTCCAAATCATCAAGTATCCGGTGACCGTGATCGGGACGCATGGGTATATTGCGTTTCTCTGTTTGCATAAGATGAACAATCTCTCCCATAACTGCTTGCATGTCCGTATCCCCGTCGAGGTGGTCAGCCTCATAAAAGGTGCGTCTTCCAGGCAATCGGCGTGTATTTCTTAAATGAAAAAAATAAATGCGGTCTCCCCACCGCTGGATCATTTCGACAAGATCATTATCAGCCCTGGCGCCATACGAACCCGTACAGAAACACAATCCATTGGATGGTGAAGGGATGGTCGAAATGAGGTCTTCGATATCTTTTGCCCCACTCATCACGCGCGGAAGTCCCAACACCGGATAAGGAGGATCATCAGGATGAATCGCCAATACAGCTCCAGTTTTTTCGGCCACAGGAATCACTTCTTGCAGGAATTCAAACAGATGCTTCTTAAGGGTCTGGGCATCCATCTTGTCATACTGTTTCAACAGTCTGTTTACTTTTCCAGGGGTGAAAGATTCATCGCTGCCTGGCAATCCCAAAAGCATATTCCTGTATAAGTTCGCCTGCTTTTCAGCATCCATACGTTCATATCGCTGTGCAAAGGATGCAAGATCCTCTGAACTATAGTCTTTATGGGCCTCTTTTCTTCCCAGTAAGTAAAGATCGAAAACACCATAATCCACCCAATCGAACATCAGAGCTTCGGCTCCGGATTCCAACTTGTAATGGATATCGGTGCGTAACCAATCCAGTACGGGCATGAAATTATAGGTAATGACTTTGATACCACAAATGGCGAGGTTTTCAATGCTTTTTTTATAACGCTCGAGGTGACCTTTCCAGTCACCGGTTTGCATTTTGATTTCTTCGTGTACCGGTAAGCTTTCTACCACGGTCCAAAACATTCCGGCGGCTTCGATTTGGTTTTTTCGTTCCTCTACATCGCGCTTTTCCCATAGGGCTCCGACAGGGACCTGGTGGAGAGCCGTTACGACATGAGAACACCCCGCCTGGCGGATGTCCTGGAGGCTTACCGCGTCACTTGGCCCATACCACCGCATCGATTGGATGAGCCTGAATCCCGTAGTTTCAATCATGTACTCAACTTTAAAATCCGATTGCATTCCCTCCATCGACACGTATCACCTCTCCGTTTATATAGGAAGCTTCATCAGATGCCAGAAAAAACACCGCATTGGCGACTTCTTTCACACTACCCATTCTTCCCATCGGAGTCCGCGCCAGCGCCCTGTTCTTGCGTTCCGAATCGCTGTCCAATGCCCTGCGGGACATTGGTGTTGTAATGAATCCCGGTGCCACGCAATTAACACGTATACCCAGTGGGGCGAGTTCAACAGCCATGGCTCGGGTCATGCCCTCTGCCGCCGCCTTGGATGCAGAGTAGGCAATGACCTTGGGTATTCCATAGTGGGCGGCCATCGAGCTGATGTTTATGACAGTTCCCTTATTCCCGGTCTTGTACATATGCCGGACTACTTCCCTGGTCAGGGCGAAAAGAGCGGTCTGATTCACCGTAATAATGTTTTGGAATTCAGTATCACTGACATCCAAAATCGATTTTTTCTGATTGATCCCGGCATTGTTTACGAGCACATCGATACTGCCATAGAATTCCGCAACTTTCTTTACGAGAGCAGGGATACTTTCCAGGTCTGCGAGGTCGTGGACGATCGGCATACACAACTTTCCCATATTCCGTGCCGCCTGTACTAACCTTGCTTCATTTCTGCCGGTTATAACCGTCAGATAATCTTCTGCCACAAACCGGCCTGCGATGGCTTTCCCAATGCCCGATCCACCTCCCGTCACCATGGCTACTTTGCGGTCGCTCATTTCATATAGATTTTCATTAATAGGTTATTCACCATCTTGGTCGAATACCCGGAGCATATGGATATGACAAAGATTTGTAGTAGTCCAGTCCGTACTCCGGTAGTTCCAAATCATCCGGAATATCCAATCCAGAGATTGAACCAAAATAACTAAGACAGGCATCACGCCACCATACGGCCTCCTTTTCCTGTATCAGCAAATGCATCAGCACGTGATCGTAGGTTTCATCATCGACGTTTCCTTCTAACGTTTGCCATAGCCTTTTCATTTCGCGGACTCCATCTGCTCCGGCGTGATAGGTTCTACACAATGCCTCCCACAGCGTCATCCCCGATTTCATACGGTGGTTCCACGGCAAGTGATGAAACCAAAGCAGGAACTCTTCAGGGCATTCATCCGGGTTTTCGTATACCTTCCGAAATCCGGCACCATATTGTTCCAGGGCATTCGACCCTGTAGCTGTCCTGTCAAAACCTATGCCTTTTTCGTCTGCCTTGTGGTAATAAACCGATGTCCAATCATCGCGTGACATTTTACTTACCCAAGGACCTGGTCCAAAATGATGTCCTGCCGCCATAATATGATGGAGCCCGAGCGGGGTCATGTATTCAACACAATATTTATAGGAATCCCTCAATAAGGTCGTGACGACCTCCTCTACCTTTTCATTTTTATGAAAGCTTAGCCTGGCCCATTCCCTGTAAATAGTATCTGCCGACAAGTTTGGATCCCATGCCAGTCTTCCGAATGCATACCAATCAGCCTGCCCGAAATAATTCCCTGTCCAGTTACGGACGGTTCCGATGTTGGAGACCCCGGCAATCCCGGTCAACTTGTTCCCATATAATGATCCATCGACTATACGCACAACGGTAGACCCTTTTCCTGCTGTATAAGTGTCCGTTTGCAGTATTTCTTCATACATATTAGCCAGTCCTACCAGATGTGTACCCTGCCCAAGGTATTCCTTGGTGATTTGAAACTCCATCATAATGGGCGTTTGAGTCATGGCACCAAAAAGCGGGTGAACAGGCTCTCTGGGCTGGAAATCGATAGGACCGTTCTTTACCTGGACGATCACATTGTCGCGAAAGGAACCGTCCAGTGGAACAAATTCATTGTAGGCTTGCTTGGCGCGATCTTCAGGTTCTTCATCGCTGTAGACAAAAGCGCGCCACATGACCACTCCGCCATGGGGTCGCAAGGCATCGGCAAGCATATTGGCCCCATCGGCATGTGTTCTTCCGTACTGTTGCGGACCGGGTTGCCCTTCCGAATTTGCTTTCACCAGAAAGCCTCCGAAGTCGGGGATAAGGTCATAGATCTCCGCTACTTTATTCGACCACCATTCTCTTACGGCAGGATCCAGAGGATCGGCTGTTTCGAGTATTCCGAGTTCTATGGGTGCACTGAACCGGGCAGTCAGGTAGATCCTGATGCCGTATTTTCTGAATACATCAGCAAGCGCAGCCGTCTTTTGGATGTAGTCTTTCCTGAAAACAAGCGCATTGGCGTTAACGTTGGTTACCACGCTACCATTGATACCGATGGACGCGTTGGCACGCGCATAATCAACGTATCGGCGATCGATGTATTCCGGCAACTCGTGCCAGTTCCAAATTGAAAATCCCGCATAACCCCTTTCCACTGTCCGGTCGAGGTTGTCCCAGTGATTAAGAAGTCGAAGCTGCACTGCAGGTGCTTCGGAGATATTTAAATTGTCGAAAGGTATGTTTTGCCCCATCAAGGAGAGCAACCTGAAGACGCCATAAAGAACTCCTCTTTCATCTCCACCCGCGATGAGGAGCATGGTTCCCCGGGAAGAAAGCAAAAAAGCTTCTTCTCCCAGCCAGGCACGTTCATCTTTGGTGAGAAGAGTATCTACGGAAGAAGATTGTCCGGCCACGCCGACCACAATGCCCCCGGTAAATGAGGGTTGCATATTCGAATCGACCGTAATACCGAGCATCGACTGGAGCCCCGACTGCAGTTCCTTGACTGCGGTCTTCAGGATCTCACCCCCTCCTTCTACTGCAATGTATCCCATGCGTTTGGAATAATCTTCTCTTAAGACAGGGTCTTCGACAAGATTGTGCTTGAGCCACAACCTGTAGCCATCATCCGCATAGACATGAGAAAATACGGTGAAGAATAACACCAGCACCAGATTCCATTTAATCAACCCATTCATTTTAAAGCCAAAGCCCATGATGATCGCAGTTTATTCCTTATGGTTAAATCATTTACAAAATTCCTGGATTTGATCATCCCGTAAAGTAAAAAAGGATCCCGATAATCGCGATGACCAAAAGCAGCGAGACAAGTATATCTTTTAATGTGTAACTGTTTTTGGCTTCTGCAATATGTTCTTTTGTAAGCGTACCGAATGTAAGGCCACTTAGGCTTTCTTCATCCTGCGGTGTGGTCAATAAGCTCACCACAATACAAACAACAACACAACAAACAAACATGATGATGGCCATATGCGCGAAATTGATCGAGGCAAAGTCGTGTATCAGTCCGCTGCCGCCGTCTTGCATGCCCAGTTCGGCGATGATCCTGAATGTGCCCATTAACAATCCAAAAAACAGAGTGGCAATGGCGCCTTGAGCATTAATGCGCTTCCATAAAATACCGAGTAGGAAGACGCAGGTTATCGGGGGTGCAATGTATGACTGGACGCTCTGCAAGTATTGGTACAGGACGCCGCCTCCTATCTTTTGCATGATAGGTATCCAGAGCATGCCGCAAACCACTACAAAACCGGTAGCTATCTTGCCAATATTCACCAGGCGTCGCTCAGAAGTCCCAGGATTCAGTTTTTTGAAAATATCCACCGTAAACAGAGTTGACGACGAATTGAAAACGGAAGCCAGCGAACTCATCAGCGCCGCCATCAGCCCCCCAGCCACCAGACCTTTGAGTCCGGCAGGTAGAAGGTATTGGACCAGCGTTGGAAAAACTTCATCGCTTTTGTCGTATTCAAGCAGTCCTTTTTGTTTCAGGCCATAAGCAATTACCCCAGGTATCAGGAAAATGAAAATTGGGAGTATTTTCAGGTAGGCCCCAAAGATAGCACCTCGCCGGCCTATCTTGATGTTATGCGCTGAAAGCGTCCTTTGTACAATATACTGATCGGTGCACCAATACCATATCCCTACAATGGCACCACCAAAGACCATCCCCGTCCATGGAAAGTCGGGATGCGACACGGGCTTCCACATATTGAAATGTTCCGATCCGACAGCCGCTTTCAATTCACCAAAACCACCGATGGCCTGGAAACCCAATACCATAATGATTACAGAACCCATAATGAGCACGACGGTCTGCAGGGCTTCTGTATAGACCACCGCACGCATTCCACCCATGATCGTATAGATCCCGGTAATGATTACGATTCCAACGGCTCCATATAAGAAGGGGATATTCAACAGCTCGGATACGACCAGTCCACCGGCATAGATCGTGACCGAGACTTTAGTAAGCACATATCCTATAATTGAGAATATGGATAGGAACCACCTGGATCTAGCGTCAAAGCGCTTTTCAAGAAACTCCGGCATAGTAAACACGCCACTTCGCATATAAAAAGGAAGAAAAAGCCATCCCAGTAAAAGCACAATCCATGCGTGTAGCTCGTAATGTGCCATAGGCATTCCCGACTCGGCGCCCGTACCCGCCAGGCCTACCACGTGCTCTGAGCCGATATTGGAGGCAAAGATGGAGGCCCCAATAACAAACCATCCCACATTTTTGCCAGCGAGGAAGTAATCTTTCGTAGTCTCGTTTTTCTGCAACATCACCCAAAGGGCGACACCAAAAAGGGCAACAAAATAAGCGGCCAACAGTATCCAGTCCAGGGTAGCAAAAGATGTCATTGGTGGAGAATTAGAGCGTGTTTATTTCGAATACCGACAATAATAATCATCTCCAGTCGGATTTTATCCTTTAATCATCTCGAGAAAGAGACTATGTGTAATTTTCGCGCTGGGTGCCGGATGAAAGTCCTATATTCATTTTTTTTGCAACCTATCGTTACCTCACTCATGCGTTGGACACCCATTTTAATCTTCACGATAATCCTCTCCTCCTGTGCTACAGTTAAGACTGGCAAAAAGGGCGATCCCATCTTTGTAGCACCGGTTGGTGTACAGGCTTATTCCTTCCGCAACTATTTTCCGAAGGACATCCCGGCTACATTGGATAGAATCCAGGCCATGGGGATCACAGAACTGGAAGGTGGTCCCGGCAGGTTACCCCCCGAGGAATACAAAAAGCTTTGTGACGCGAGAGGCATCCGCATTCCTTCTACCGGAGCCAACTTTCAACAATTGGAAGAAGACCCCGAAGAAGTTGCCAGGATTGCCGCGGCGCTTGGTGCCAAGTTTGTCATGTGTGCTTGGGTTCCCCATGAGCGTGGCCAATTCAGTAAAGCGGACGCTGATCGTGCAATAGCGGTATTCAGTCAGGCAGGAGAAGTATTGAGAGAAAACGGCCTCACATTGTGCTACCATGCACATGGGTATGAATTTCAACCTTACGAAGATGGCACCTTACTCGATTACATCATACAGAATACCGATCCTGACAAAGTATCGTTTGAAATGGATGTATTCTGGATCCAGTTTGGGGGCGGAGATCCTGTTGCCCTTTTGAAAAAATACGGCAACCGCTGGAAGCTGATGCACCTGAAGGACATGAAAAAAGGCACCAGCAAAGATCTAACAGGCGGAACCGATGTAGAGAATAATGTGCCGCTGGGGACAGGCGAAATTGATATGAAGGGTATCCTCATTGAAGCGCGAAAGATCGGGATAGCTCATTACTTTATAGAAGATGAAAGCAGTGCGGTGATACAGCAGATTCCAAAAAGCATTGCCTATTTAAGAAATCTTACCTATTGAAAAAATCAAACCCGCCATTTCAAAGAAAAATTAGCCTATGAATCGACGACAAGTGTTGCAAAACATGGCTTTGGCCTCTGCAGCTACCTTTTTTTTACCCGGGTGCTCGGAAAAAAACGTGATGGATTTGCTCGTCAACGGGCAATTGCAACTCGACGATAAGCATTCCCGTTATCTTTCTGCCATCAGCGAGGCATTTCTTCCCGTTCGAGGAATTTCTGAAAACATAGATTCTGCCAGCAGTTTCATTATGACCATGGTGAATGACACCTATGCTCCCGAGGACATTTTGAAGTTTGCATCCGGATTTCAAAATTATAAGCAGGTCATGAAAGATGTAAAGGCTAAAATAATAAAGGTTGATACCGCAAATATGGTGGCAAGAGTAACTGCGCTACTGGAATCTGAAGAGATTGACCCTGACCTGGGTTACTTCATCCATACCACAAAACAACTTTCAATCCGAAACTTTACATCGTCAGAATATTTCTTGGTGAACTATGAAGAATACCAGATGATACCTCCTACATATGAAGCTTGTGTTGATGTTCAAAACCTAAGCTCATGATTACGAATCAATACGATGCGATTGTGATCGGTGCCGGTATGAGTGGCAGCTGGTCTGCCAAAGAACTTTGCGATAGGGGCCTCAAGACCTTGTTGCTCGAGCGAGGACGCGATGTAAAACACATCAAAGATTATCCGACCGCCACCAAAAATCCATGGGAGTTTGAGCACAGGGGACAAATACCGTATCAGATCGCCAAGGATAATCCTTCCGTCGCTAGATGCTATGCCTATCGCGAAGACAACGCTCACTTTTTCGTAAAAGATACCGAACATCCTTACATCCAGGATAAACCGTTCGACTGGATACGGGGATACCAGGTAGGCGGTAAGTCCATTATGTGGGCACGCCAGACCCAGCGATGGAGCGACCTGGACTTTTCAGGTCCGGCCAGAGACGGCTTTGCCGTAGACTGGCCCATCAGGTACAAAGATATAGCACCGTGGTACAGCAAAGTAGAGCGATTTGTGGGCATTGCGGGCAACAAAGATGGCTTAGACGTTTTACCTGATGGTGAATTTTTACCGGCCTGGCCATTGAATTGTGTCCAGGAATTTTTCAGTGATGTAGTTAAAAAAAATTACAGAAACCGCCGTGTTATCTTCGGACGATGTGCACACTTGAGCGAGCCACAGGAAATCCACCTTAAACAAGGAAGGGGACGGTGCATGAGCCGAACCGAATGCGAACGCGGTTGTCCGCTCGGCGGTTATTTCAACGCCAATTCATCGACCATCCCCTGGGCACAAAAAACGGGTAACCTCACGCTTAGGCCACATTCTGTGGTGGAATCGATCATTTACGATGAGGAACAAGGGAAAGCCACCGGAGTAAGGGTCATTGACGCCAATACCAAAGCAGTAACGGAATATTTCGCGGAAGTCTTATTTGTCAATGCCGGGGCTATCAATACGATCAGTGTCTTATTGAATTCAAAATCCGGCAGGTTTCCCAATGGGCTCGGTAATGACAGTGGCTTGCTGGGTAAATATGTGGCATTTCACAATTACAGGGCCAAGATCAACGCGATTCATGAAGGACATACCGACAAGGCATACAGGGGCAGGATACCTACCAGTGGGTATGTCCCGCGATTCAGAAATGTCTATCGCCAGGAAACGGACTTTCTGCGGGGATACGCTGCAGGCTTCGGAGCTAACCGCTGGAAAGGCGTGGGGCGCCCCGGCGGGGGGCTGGGTAAGCCATTGTTGGATCATCTGATCAATGGCGAAAGAAAATATGGCCCATGGCAGGTCAATTCTCATATGATGGGTGCAACCATTCCCAAGGAATCCAATACGGTCAAACTGGATGATACGCATAAAGATGAATGGGGAATGCCACTCATTCGCATAGCCATGGACTACGATGAAAATGATGAGAAAATGATCCAGGACTTCTTCGAACAGTTTACCGAGATGTACGAAAAAGCGGGATTTACGGAGATAAAAACGCACGATACCCACCAGGCAGCTGGTCTGGATATCCATGAAATGGGTGGTGTCAGGATGGGTAAAGATCCCCAAACTTCTTTACTCAACAGGTGGAACCAGCTGCATAGTTGCAAGAATGTATTCATCACCGATGGAGCTTGCATGACCTCGACTTCCACACAAAATCCTTCGCTGACATATATGGCCCTTGCTGCGCGAGCAGCCAATCATGCGGTTGATCAATTGCAGAAAGAAGGAAGACTGATATAATGGAGGAATGTCAAATGGAGGGTTAATATTAACTATGCAGTAGGTGAGTTTTGATCGTTGGTTGGTGATATGATCGATGACAAAACTCTTCTCGTGTCTTGCTTTTCTACATTACACAACTGACAGTCGAAAACAGTCCACCTGTAACCGGTAACCTGCAACTTGTTCCCAGGACCCAGCAACCGGCAACTCACTACTTCTTATAAACCGTCGTCGTAATAATCTCGCGATTGGTCAAAACAACCCTCATAACATAGAGCCCCACCTGAAAGCCATTCATATCAACATTGATTTTTTGTTGGGGGCGATAATTCTTCAGGTAAATGTTTTTGCCTTCAAGATTCCATAGTGCAATCTGTTCGATTTGAAGCGCTTGATCGGAGAATTCAACGATCAGAAGATCTTCCACGGGATTGGGATAAATGGATGCATTCCTTACTATTTCCGGATCATTGGTAGCCGTTACCGCGTCGATGGACACCATTCCGGCGTCGCGTTCGCACTGGTTTATATCCTTAACCTTAAGATGATAGTCACCAGCTGGTACTTGACGCAGATTTTGTTGGGTTGAGATAAGATTTTCGTTATGTATCCATTTAAAAAAATAGGGAGCGGTACCTCCTTTGACTGCAATATCGATGGACCCATCTGATGAATCTGAACTCCTCGGATGTGCGACGTGAATGACCTGGACGTCGAGGGCATCCGGTCTTTTTATCTCAAAGGATCTTGTGTATTCGCATCCGGTGCCATCTTGAATCATGGCCTTATAGGCTCCTGGACGAATCCTGCTGAAACTCGTGGCTCCGGGCAGAGTTATTCTATAGGGATTTCGAGCCGGGTCAAGTTCGAATTCCACCGATCCGAATTCGTCTTCAAAACACGAGAGATCTTGAGTATGGACGATAATATTTTGCGTAGTCACGCATCCATCACCATCTCCACTATCGAAAAAGGCTCTGCTCTTTGCTGGTGATGTTCTAAAGCTGGACTCCCAAGACGACACTACCACATAAGCAGCTGCATACGGCTCCGTGATGGATTCTCTGGCCCACACCTTTCGCAGGCAGATGGCCGTGTCCTGGACGGTCTCTTCATTGGCTTGAAAACAAATCCTCGAGGTAGTAACCCATTGGCCGTTACCAGGCAGAAGAATACCGCCTTCAGCAAGATTGATTAGGTCGATGGAATAGTTGATGAAACTTAAATTTGAAGCAAATGGCAAATTCGTGCTTAACGAAGTAGCGTTGACATTGTCCACACTGATTTGTAACAGTGCCGAAGAATATCTGTCAATAGGAAGCATGGATACAGCAGAATTTTCAACGAACGAGGCAGTACCCCCATCGTAAAAGATGCGATAATTCTGCGCACCGAGGTGCCAACTGCTATCGTTTGATGACCGGAGTTGAATAAAATAACACATATCATTGGGTAAACAGGAAGATCTGTCCAATTCAAATCGTATATCGTAAGTCTGGGCGTATGAAGTGGCTATGACTGTAATAATCACAACAGCAGTGCTCAGCATCCTGTACGTTCTCATCTTCCTTGTTCGTTTGGCAATTGCAGTTCCTATACCTGCTTGTAATGCGTGTAGTAAATTTACTACATATATATAATATTTTCACCATATGAATCCTGATAAAGTTTTCATCATTTTTAAAATAAATAAAACACAAGCCTGTAATTTATAGACTATTTTCAGGCCATTAGCTCATTCTAGAAATGTATTAAAGTCTATTTTTCAATTAGTTATATATATACTATTTTCTTTATTTTTCAGAATCAAACTTAAATGAGCGTTCTGTAGCCCTTGTGATACATACAAACCCCACTAGGTGATAACGCCAAAATCGAAGAGTTCGATGATCAATAATCTGATGTTTGACTGCGAATGTCACTATTTTTAAAGAATGCTGAAGAAGCTGAATTGGAACAGGTTTTTGTTTCGGGCCGGGGTAGTCGGAGTTTTCTTGGGAGGAGTTGATTTGATGGAAGGAAGCGTAGTCATTGTAATCGGGAGTGTTCTTATAGCGATCGCTACCTACAGGATGGGCGACCGCCACAGCCACCTGTTCCGCACTACTGCCATTCTGATCTTCATTGGTGTGCTTTTGTTATTTCTTTTCTCGTCCATGGGTGGATTTGGGAAGGGATCCTCACTATCCTGGTGGTGGGCCGCACTTGTCCTACCCTATCCGATTGGATGGGTCGCCAACATTGTCATCCTCTTTTATAGGTTCCTTGAAGGATGGCGAAAAAAGCGCAGGTAGAACTTTTTTTTGATGAAAAAGGTTTATTACGTGGTATATGTTCTTAATATAAAGTGACAATGGGTTTAAATTTCGACCTATATTTATGCGTTACTCGCTGTTTCTTCTTCTAATTTTTATTAAACCGACACCTCCGGAAACCATGATTTTAAATTATACGGAACCACATGCCCCTATGTGGATGTGGTCAAGTACCCTGGATGAGGCACCTTTTCCCGATAGCATTCTTACCGTCGTTTCCTACAATATCGAATTTGGATTGCGATTCCGGGAAGCAGCGCGGGAGCTAAATTCTTATCCTTTTAAAGATGCGGATGTCATCCTGTTGCAGGAGATGGATGAACATAGCACCGTTTTTCTGGCTGAGCAACTTAACTACAACTATTTGTACTTCCCGATGAACCGGCATCCTAAATACGGGAAAAGGTTTGGTAATGCTATTCTCTCAAAATGGCCTTTGAGCAAACCGGAAAAAATCATTCTTCCGCACAAACATCCCATCAGCAGACTCAAAAGAGGAATTACGGCAGCGGATATCACCTACGGAGATTTGATCATCAGGACTTACTCGTTACACTTGGAAACTGTCTTACTAAGCCAAAGCAAACGCATCGGTCAGTTGCAGTGGGCCATGGATCACATCTCTACAACTGCAGAAGATCAACCTGTGATTTTTGGTGGTGACTTTAACTCTGGATTATATGGTGATGTCAAAAAAATGGTCGAAGTGTGCAAAAATCATGACCTGGCATGGAATACGCAAGACATAGGATCCACTTTTCGCAGATTTGGTATCATCAGACCATCCATGGATCACATTTTTAGCCGCGGATTTGAACACCTTGCCTCCGGTAAATTACGTGAATCATCGGCCAGCGACCACTCACCAATCTGGTCGAAACTGAAAGTAAAAAGTTGAGAATTGAGAATTAAGAGTTGAGACTTCATTATTCATAATTCATGATGAAGTCTTTGTCTTCCATATTCTTCTTTCGCTTTACCTGATCTTCATCTTTTGGTTAACGTTGTAATAACGATTATTTTCCGGCTTGAATCGGAGATTCTATGATTTGGGTCTGGGTTATCGTAGCAGCATATTCTATCCTGGTACTTTACGTTATCGGCAAAGTATTCAGGTACGTCCACAATCCTTCCAAAACCCTTGCATGGCTCATGGTGGTCATGTTCGTACCGGTATTCGGAATTATCTTTTATTTTCTCATCGGACGCAGTCCAAAAAAGGACAAGTTCTTTTTAAAACGCAGTCCATTTTACCGGTTGTCTGATTCACCTGGCGAGCTCAGGTCATTGCCAAGGCCGGCCCAGAAACTGGGACAACTGATGCATAAAAACAAATCAGCGGCACTCTCTTTTGGCAATCGCATCAAGATCCTGCAAAATGGTGAAGAAACTTTTAAGGATATCCACCCCGTAGGCAGCGGCCCCGGCTGACTGCCCTGCTGACGGTGGCGGTCGCCGTGGTCCTCGGCGGCGCGTTCGGTATCGTCCCGGTCCGCTCCCAGGTCCTCCGCCTCGACGTGCGCCGGGTGGAGGCCGCCATTCCTGTGGACGACCCCTGGGACGCGTTCTGGGACGGTGTGCCCGGCCAGCGGGTGGCGCTGTCCGCCCAGAACGTGGCGCCCCCGTTCGGCGGCGGCACCGTGCCGTCGCTGCTGGCGCGCGGCGTCTACGACGCGGAACGGATCTATCTGGCACTCGAGTGGGACGACGCCGAGGTCGACGCCACCGCCAACTCGGCCACCGCCTTCTCCGACGGCGCCGCCCTCCAGTTCCCGTCGGCCGAGGCCGGGGGCGTGCCCCCGTTCACGATCGGCGGACCGGACCTGCCCGTGAACATCTGGCACTGGAAGGCCGTGTGGCAGGCCGACGTCGACGCGGGCTTCGCCACCGGCGCCGACCGCTACCCCGACACCGCCGTGGACGACTTCCCCGGCGGCGACGACCCGCTCCACCAGCCGGCCCGGGTGCTGGGCAACCCGCTGTCCCAGACCGACCACCCGTCGCCCGTCGAGAACCTGATCGCCGAGGGGTTCGGGTCGCTCACCACCGCCACCGCCCAGGACGTCGACGGCGTTGGCGCCTGGCGGGACGGGAAGTGGCGGGCGGTGTTCGCCAGGGACCTCGCGTCGCCGGGCGAGGGCCACGCCGTCTTCGCGGCGGGCGAGGACACCGTCGTCGCCTTCGCCGTGTGGGACGGAGGCGAGGGCGACCGCAACGGTCAGAAGTCGATCGCCCAGTTCATCGAGCTGCGGCTGAGCGAGTCCGTGGTGGGCGCCCCGATCCCGACGGGCCCCGGGGACGGCGGGGGACCGGCGTCGCCATGGGCATGGACGGCGGCCATGCTGGTGGCCTTCGGCGCCATCGCGCTCATGGCCGAGCGCTCCATGCGGGGCCGCCGCACGTAGGGCCCGGCCCCGGCCCGCCGCTAGGGTCGCGGCGATGGACGGGACCGAGGCGCCCCGAGTGATGTTCCTGTGCGTGCACAACGCCGGGCGGTCGCAGATGGCGGCCGGCTGGCTCCGCCACCTGGCCGGCGACCGGGTGGAGGTGCTGTCGGGGGGCTCGGCACCTGCCGAGTCCGTCAACCCGGCCGCGGTGGCAGCGATGGCCGAGAAGGGCATCGACATCTCCCGCCAGGTTCCCCACCGCTGGTCCGACGACGAGGTGCGGTCCGCCGACGTGGTGGTGACGATGGGCTGCGGCGATTCGTGCCCGGTCTACCCCGGCACCCGCTACCTCGACTGGGAGCTGGACGACCCCGCCGGCATGGGCGTCGAGGCCGTCCGCCCCATCCGCGACGAAATCGAACATCGGGTCCGAGGCCTGCTGGCCGAGCTCGGGATGTGAATCAACGCCAAGCGGGGGGCGCAGCCGTCGGACGGCTGAGGCTGACGTATGCTTCCCCTCGGTGCGGACCTTTGGGCAGATCGGCGCTCTTCCCTTGCGGCCGGCGGATCATTCACGCACAATCGACATATGCGCGACCGGACCCGACCGGAGACCACCGTCGAGCGGCGCCACCGGAGCAGCAGGCCTGCCGGCACTGTTCGCGCCCAGCCGACGATGCCGCTGAACCCTGCTACTGCGGTGGCCCTCCAGCGAGCCGCCGGCAACGCCGCCGTGGCCCGGCTGGTCGACGCGCGCGCAGCACCCACAGATGTCCAGCGGGCCAGGGACCCCGAGGGCAAGCCGCTCACGACGGAGAAGGCGGTCGAAGCCGCCCAGAAGAACCTGGAGGCCGCGAACGAGGCGGCGGAGATCGTCGCCAAGGCATCGGGCCTCGAGAAGAAGACGATCGCAGTAGCGATCTCGGGGCTGCCTTCGATGAGCGGCTGGACGCACTGGGCCGTAGAGGACGAGGAAGCAGGTTTGCTGGAGTTCGAGAACTCCGCCGTCGCCAATGAATCCGTGTTGGACTACATGTATGGCCTCGCTGATCGTCACGGGTACGCGATCAAGGAGCACAAGCTGTTCGATCACGGCGTGCCGGGCCGCTACTACGCGTCCCACGCCGAGAAGCAGCTCTCGGTGGTCTACCCGGACGAGCCGATCGGCGTGTCGAAGCGGATGTGCGGCAATTGCCTGGGCTACTTCCAGGCGGTGGCCAACGACCGCGACGAACAGCAGGTGGTCGTCGACGTGCGGGACGTCAACGTGTTCGATCCCCAATGATGCGAGGTAGCGCCGGTGCCCTTGCCTGACGAGATGCGGGACCTGGTCGACGCGGCGCTGGCGAGCGTCGCCGAGAACGAGCGGCACGACTTGACGCTGGGGTGGCGCCATTTGCTGTGGTCGGCGATGGGACCGCGCGACCGTGCCTTCGCCGATGCGGCGCACCGGCGCCGGGCCTCCCTGGCCATACTCGCCGTGCGCAAGGTCGCCCCGATCTGGCACCGCCTTCGCCCCGAGGACGAATTCGTGGACAACGTGTTGCGCGACGCCGAACGCGTCCTCGCCGGAGACCTCGATCCCGAGGAGGCGAGGGACCGCGCCGGCGATCTGTGGGTCGACATGGACGATCTCGCCGCCGACGGCGACCTCAACCCGGCTGCCGTCGGCTACGCCGCGATCGGGGCACTGCTGGCTGCCGCCCGCGACGAGATGTTCGACCCGGACACGGTCGACATCTCCCTGACGGATGCCGACGTCGACGCGTACGAGACGGATGCGGCGTTCGCAGCCGCGGCCGCCTACGCCGGGGGCCCGCCGTGGGACTCCGATGCGGATGCCGAGGCGCGGCGCGAGTACTGGACCTGGTGGCTCACGGAAGCTCTGCCCCAAGCATGGGATCAGGGGTGGGCCTGATCGGGGGCGCGGAGACCCGTCAGCCCTCCTGCGCCAAGTCTCGGAGGCGGCGGCGGTCTACCTTGCCGAGGTGGGTTTGGGGGAGGCGCTCGAGGACGATGACCCGGCGGGGGTGCTTGTAGGCGTCGAGGCGGTCGAGCGCCCACTGCTTGAGCTCCTCCTCGAGACCGGGCGCCGGCTCCCGGGCCACGACGAACGCATGCGGCTTGGTGAGGCCGGCGGCGTCCGGCACGCCGACGACGGCGCACTCCAGCACCGCCGGGTGCTCGGCCAGGCAGCCCTCCACCTCGGCCGGCACCAGCCACTTGCCGCCCACCTTGAGGGCGTCGTCGCCCCGGCCCACGTAGGTGACGTAGCCGGCGGCGTCCTTGCTGACGAGGTCGCCCCCCACGAACCACTCCCCGCGGAACGACTCGGCGGTCTTGGCGGCGTTCTGCCAGTAGCCCAGGGCTCGCGAGTTGCCGCGCACCCACAACAGCCCCACCTCGCCGTTGGCCACGGGCCGGCCGTCGGGGTCCCGCACCTCGACCTCGAAACCGGGCACCGGCTTGCCG
>JBFKOL010000046.1:0-18516 GCA_041628815.1 Saprospiraceae bacterium
GACCCAGCGCGCGATCTTCTTCCATCTCTTGTTCCTGCTCCTTTTTGTTTAGGAAACCTAATGATCATGGGCACTTTTGTCCCCGAATCGTAAAGCAACCTTTTTTGTCTTGGCAGCGGACCCCCGTGGTCGGTAAACCAGAAAACGATTGTTTTATCCAAGAGTCCGTCATGTTGCAGCTCTTTCATTATTTCTCCCACTTGTGCATCCATAATGGCAATGTTGGAGTACATGCGTTTAATATCCATTAGGGATGAATCTGTGTTCGGCAAATATGGGAAAGGGTTGTTTTTGATATCAATATTTACTGAAAGGCTATCTTTTGCGCGCGCCCATATTTGAGATTCGTGTGTGATTCCCAGGTTAACTACGCTAAAAAATGGTTGATTTTTTTTCCGTTTTCTCCAGTGGGCGGATGAAGAACTTTCGTCCCAGGCAAAAGGTGATTTTCTAAACTGATAATCTTCTTTTGCGTTGTTCGTGCAATAATAGCCTTCTAGTCTCAAGAATTCGGTGAACATTTTAGCTCCTTCAGGTAAAATCGATTCGTAAGGAACGATGCCTTTGGGCATGTAACGGGCATATTGTTTGATTACATCGTCGGAGACTTTATCACTGTACCATGGTCCTGTTCTCATGTGGTTGGCGCCTATACGTGTGGGATACATGCCTGTTGCCAATGCTGCTCGACTTGGAGCACATACAGGTGAGGGTGAATAAACCTGTTCAAAACACACGCCTTGTGCTGCGAGTTCTGATAAGTTTGGTGTAAGTATGGTGCTGTCTCCAAATGGTGGTATATAGGGGCCAAGATCTTCCGCAACAATCCATAAAATATTCGGTCGATCATTTGTTTTGTCCTGGCATGCCATGCAGAATATAAGAGAAGCAAGAATAAGGGTTCTTATCATGTGGCTTTTTAAATGTTCGTTTTGTTCCACGTGGAACAAGATTTGAAAAATAACGATCTTTTTGCGAATGATGTCAACTGTAGAGTGATCCCTTATGATTTTTTGCTAATGGTGTATCTTTGTTTCTCCATCAAATTCTCAAACCATTCTATTTTCTTCATTATGAATAAGTTATTGTTTATGTTCTTTTCTTTATTCGCGGGTGTTGTGCTGGCTCAAGATGCCGGCGATCCGGGGATCTTCGAGCAATTGGGTACTTTACTTCCTACTCCCAACGAATATCGAAATGCATCCGGTGCTCCAGGTCATGCCTACTGGCAGAATCGCGCTGATTACAAGATGCAAATCACCCTTAATGATGAAGAACGACGTTTGTACGGAAAAGAAACCATTTCCTATCACAATTTATCTCCAGATGCACTTTCCTATTTGTGGATTCAACTGGACCAGAATGTGCGAAGCAAGGAATCAGATTCCCATCTTATCGGTACGGAATCTATCAATGATATGAGGGGTGCTTCCACCAGGATGCTTAACCGGTTGAATCCCGGGTTTGAAGGTGGTTTCAACATTACCTCCGTTCGAGATGCACAACAGAAGGAAATGAAATATACCATCAATAAAACAATGATGCGGATTGACCTACCTAAGCCCCTGGTGTCTGGAAGTTCTATCAGTTTTAGCATTGACTGGTGGTACAATATCAATAACACGAATGAAATAGGGGGTAGGTCTGGCTATGAGCCTTTTGATGATGGACAAAATGTTTATTGCATTGCACAGTTCTTTCCCCGCATGTGTGCCTACAATGATATCGAAGGTTGGCAGAATAAACAATTTCTTGGTCGTGGAGAGTTCACCCTGATTTTTGGTAATTATGAAGTAGAAATCAGTGTTCCCAAGGATCATCTTGTTGCTGCATCCGGCATGCTTTTAAACCCTGCCGATGTGCTGTCTAAAGAACACAGGAACAGGTTGGATGCCGCCAAGAAATCATTGATTCATCCTGTGGCCATTCAGACATTGGATGAAGCGATAGAAAATGCTTCTTCTGTAACCAGGGAGTATCAAATTTGGAAATTTAAAGCAGACAATGTTAGAGATTTTGCTTTTGCAACTTCTCGCAGATTCATTTGGGATGCCATGGGCGTAAAAATGGCTGATGGAAGAACTGTAATGGCTCAATCAATGTGGGTTAAAGAAGGAGATTGTCTATGGAAAAAATTCAGCACTAAAGCTGTTGCGCACACCATTAAGTGGTACTCTCACTATACTTTCGATTATCCTTATCCTGTAGCTTGGTCAATCGATGGCAGCATGGGAATGGAATATCCGATGATTTGTTTCAATTACGGCAGGTGCGAAACAGATGGTACGTATGCTGAAAGGATGAAATACGGTCATATTGGGGTCATCATTCACGAGGTTGGTCATAACTGGTTTCCCATGATTGTCAATTCAGATGAACGTCAATGGACCTGGATGGACGAAGGTTTAAATACATTCCTACAATATCTTACCGAACGCCAGTGGAGCCGTGATTTTCCCGCGCGTCGGGGTCCCGCCAACAGTATTATCGAGTATATGGGTGGTGATAAATCAAGAATTTCACCAATTATGACCAATTCAGAGAATATATTCCAGTTTGGAAATAATGCCTATGCGAAGCCTGCTACGGCTTTGAATATTTTGCGCGAAACCATCATGGGTAGGGAATTATTTGATCACGCCTTTAAGGAATATGCCAATCGCTGGAAATTTAAACAGCCTTATCCTGCAGATTTTTTTAGGACCATGGAAGATGCTTCAGGTATTGACCTCGATTGGTTTTGGCGCGGATGGTTCTACACTAACCAAAATGTCGATCAAGCCATAACCGATGTCAAACATTTCAATTTGAACACTCAGAATCCGTATGTTGAAAAAAGTATTGCCCGTAATGTACGCGAACAGGGCCTGAAGAACATTAGTGAACTGAGAAACATGGAAATCACTCAGACTTATGATGAAATAGATACTACCATCCGGGATTTTTACACAAGTTATGATCCTCTCGAAGTAGATGCAGTAGACGAAGCAGAATACGAACAATTCTTGTCCGGATTATCTGCATTTGAAAAGAGTCTTCTCGATGCCAATGACCATTACTACCAAATTACCTTTAAACGCATTGGTGAATTGCCTATGCCAGTTATATTCCAGTTTAGGTTTGTAGATGGAACCTATGAAGACGTGCGAATACCTGCGGAAGTGTGGCGATTTGGTGCTAAGGAAATAACCAAAGTTTTTCCCACGGAAAAGGAAGTAGAGGAAATCATTTTGGATCCTTACCTAGAGATTGCCGATACCGATACATCCAACAATTTTTATCCACCCAGAGAAACTAAAAGCAGGTTTGAGATATTTAGACAACGTCAATTAGGTGCAGGTGAAAACCCCATGCAAAGAGCAGAACGTTCACGAAAACTAAAAAAAGAGATCAAACCATAGGCCCAGGAGCGTCTTTGGAAAGGATCTGTTGTTCCACGTAGAACATATGTTTAGCAACTTAATCCAGACTTTTTAAGAAGTCTCTTAATATCGTATTGAATTCATCGGGCTTCTCCATCATGGGTGCGTGACCACATTTATCAACCATCACTAATTTTGAGCTGGGTATAAGCTCGTTGAATTTCTCTCCCACAAAAGGCGGTGTTACTTTGTCATTCATCCCCCAAACTAGGAGCGTTGGCACCAGAATATTGCTGAGTTCATCAGCAATATTGTGTTTGATGGCGCTCTTGGCAGTGAGAATGATTCTCAATGCTTTTTGTCTGTCATTTACGGTATCATACACTTCGTCTACCAATTCTTTTGTGGCAACAGCCGGATCATAAAAGGTATCAGCCGTCTTTTTCTTGATGTATTCGTAGTCACCTCTTCTGGGATATCCATCTCCCATTGCACTTTCAAATAATCCGCTGCTTCCTGTTAAAATAAGCGACTTCACCCTTTTCGGAGCCTCGAGCACATAAAGTTGGGCAATATGCCCGCCTAATGAATTACCCAAAAGGTGAATAGATTGGTAATTTTTAAAATCTACGAAATCCTTCGTATAATTTAGAAGGCCGGACAACCCCGTTTCTTCTACTCCAAGTTCATAAATAGGCAACATAGGGACAACGACATTGTAGTCATTGAATGAGCTGATGATGCTTTTGAAGTTACTCAATGCACCAAACAAACCATGCAGCAACATCAATACCGGATTTCCAGGTGACGTTTCAAGAAATCTAAACTTCGACTCTTTTTTAACCTCAATCTGCATACGGTCGCAAAATAACCATAATTAGCGGCTCTATTTACAGCTTATCAATATGGCCAGATCTGTAGAATAAGTGTACCGTTAATAGACCCACGACGAAAACAGCTACTGCCTGATGTAATACCCCAAAAAATAAAGGCACTTGACCCACGCTTTTTACCAATGTTAAGATACCAATAATCACTTGTGTGACAAGAGCCAACAAAAACCATCCATATGTTGTCCTCAGCTTTTTCTTCGCCTTCCACCAACCACTCCTCCACGCATAGTAAAACGATACCACAATTATGATATATGCCAAGCCCCGATGAACAAACTGAACGACCCCGAAAACAAACGGACTATTGTCATAATTGACAAAATTATCAAGGGTCCAATTCGAAGTTCTTAACAAATCGCGCGGAATAATTTGTCCCCCTATATCCGGCCAGGTGGGATAAATCAAAGCAGCCTTCATGCCGCTCATCCACCCTCCAAACACAATCTGGACAAAAATCAATATCAACAGCAACTTCAACCATCCACTACTCCCCGATTTGGTGACTTGTTTACCATTACCATTCATATACTTTAAAAGCGTCCACAACAAATAGACAAAAACTGCTATTCCTAACAACAAGTGAATCGACAATTTGTAAGCATTTACCCAAGGACGGTCTACCAGCCCACTTGCTACCATAATCCAACCAAAACTTGCCGCCAGTGCCGCCAAAAAGACCACAACTCCAAGATCCCGTAAAGTTTTCTTAGGAATCTTTCTTTTCACGTAGAATATGCAAAATGGAATGATGAAAACGAATCCCATAAGCCTCGCCCAAAGACGGTGAAAATACTCCCAGAAGTAAATAAACTTGAATTCCTTTAAGGTCATCCCCCTGTTCAGTTTCTCGTATTGCGGCGTCCCTTTATATTCTTCAAATTCTTCATTCCATCTTTCTACACTCATTGGGGGTAACGTGCCCGTCACAATCTCCCACTGGGTGATAGATAAACCTGACCCCGTGAGACGGGTAATACCGCCGATAATGATCTGAAAGTAGACCAAAACCAGTCCTGAACACAGCCATAAAATCAAAGCTCTATCAAATGTCATAAAGCGAAAGTATTAACATATCTCCTAAAGATGAATGCGCGATTATACACACGTTGTTTCTTAATTATTTAATATTTAATATTCTTATATAGTAATTATTAGTTGAGTGAATTTGTTGGTAATTAAGATCAATTCTGCTTTACCAACATTATGCTAAAAACGCATAATGCTTATTGTGCATAAAAGGCCAGGATATACCCTGTTTTGTGAATAATATTATTTTATTCACATGGATATGTTCATAAAATAGTACGTCTTACAGTGGCTGTATTATGTGTAAAATTCATCCTGTTCTATTTTCACGAAACTCATTGCTTAATTGTCTACGAAACTTGGTAACCACATATTTATAAAATGTATAAAAGTAGAAATAGACATCTTCAAACACAGGCTATGAGTCAGCAGGTTATACATTTATTTTACCAATATGTTAATTATAAATGCGAGCGGTAATTCAAAGAGTCAGTGAGTCATCAGTGATAATCAATGGAAAAACTTACTCCTCAATAAATCGAGGCATGATGATACTTTTAGGTATTAGTGATGATGATACAGAAAGTGATGTGGAATGGTTGGCTAAAAAGTTGGTTAATATGAGAATTTTTAGTGACCAAGAAGGCAAAATGAACCTTTCAGTTCAAGATGTGGGTGGAGAGGCACTCATTGTTTCACAATTCACCTTATTTGCTTCGACGAGAAAAGGAAACAGACCCTCTTTTATCAAGGCGGGATCTCCAGAATATTCAAAAAACTTATACAAACGGTTCATTAAAAAATTATCGGAGCATAATATGGTTGTAAAGGAGGGCATTTTCGGTGCGGACATGAAAGTCCATATCGTCAACGATGGGCCCGTAACTATTTTAGTGGACACAAAAACGAAGGAATGAGAATTAAGGATTTGCAAGAAGCGACGGATCACTGGATAAGAGATATTGGAGTACGTTACTTTAATGAAATGACCAACACGTTGTTATTAGTGGAAGAAGTGGGAGAGTTTGCAAGACTAATAGCAAGAAAATATGGAGAACAATCTTTTAAGGAACCCAGCGAGCAGGGTCGTGTCGACGAGCTCTTGGAGTCTGAAATCGCCGATATATTTTTCGTTCTTGTTTGTCTGTCGAATCAATTGGATATAGATCTTGAAAAAGCCATGACACAAACGCTACTTAAAAAGACAGAACGGGACAGCCAAAGACACAAAAACAATCCCAAACTAAACAGGATTGAAAAGTAGTTTTTATTCAACAATACGCCAGAACAAGGTAGCGATGGCTTGTTTTGGTGTTCTTTTGTTCCTATTGACATTTTCGTTGTTAGCACCTTGGATAACACTCGACAAATCAAAAGATGCCAACAACCAGGTATTATCACTTTCTCTTGAGAAACCTGGATTTTCAACGCAAGTACTGCTCAGGGCCAAGAACACCAACAGCAACCAAAGAATCACACACTGGCCTTATGATCCACCGAATAGCAAAAACACTGAGTGGATCCCTATTGATAGTTTGTCTTTTAAAGAGGGCTTTGAGGTGCAAGCCTGGTATGGTGGTGTAAACAGGACATTGGATATGGCAGATATTCTTTACAAGATGTCTCCAGGCATGGTAAAAGAATACATGGGAGAGACGATTGTTTACAAGGACCAAAAAGGTGTTGGCTTTGAAGTGGAAAAAAATACCGGACAAAATCTCATTTATGATCATCATATAATTCAGGCACGATATATACTTGGAACAGATAAATACGGGCGCGACAATTTGAGCCGATTAGCCAGGGGATTGAGGATTTCTATTTTTATTGGCTTTATGGCTGTCATGGTATCAATACTCATAGGTGTTTTGGTCGGGGCAACCGGGGGTTATTACGGAGGGCGCATTGATAATTCAATCTTGCTATTAATAAATACGAGCTGGTCCATTCCCACATTGTTGCTTGCTTTTGCAATCATTATTGCCTTTGGTAAAGGAATGATGGTGATTGTTTTAGCCGTTGGTTTGACCATGTGGGTTGATGTGGCAAGATTAATCAGGGGACAGGTAATGCAAATCAAAAATGAACACTACATAAAAGCCGCCAAGATTTTGGGGTACAAGAGCCAACGGATCATAGTAAGACACATACTGCCAAATATCATGGGTCCACTGCTTGTGATTGCTTCTGCCAACTTTGCAACAGCCGTCTTGGTTGAAGCTGGCCTCAGCTATCTTGGGCTGGGAATTCAACCTCCATCGCCCTCCCTTGGCAACATGTTGCAAGAAAACTATGCATATGCTACCGGAGGATTTATTTACCTCGCTATCTTTCCGATCATAATGATTATGTCGTTGGTTTTATGCTTCAATTTGCTGGGAACATCACTGCGCGATGCATTTGATGTAAAAAGAACAAAAGCATGAGCAGAGAATTGGCCGTACTGGAAAAACTGGAAAAGGAACTCAGTCTTAAAGAACTGCAGATCAAAAGTCTGCTGACAATTACTCAGGCTATTAACGATAATGTATCCGCAGAGGGCTTATTTAATATGTATCGCTCCTTCTTGAGTTGGGAAATGGGCATTACCAAAATGGGACTTTTCATTCCGGATGAAGATGATGAAAACAGCTGGCGTTGTGCCTCACAGATCAACATTGAAAAAGATGAAATTGATGAGGAGAAGATCATTGTAGAATTACTTGACTTCAACCGGTTACATACGGTTAAGTCTATCGACCACAAATCCCTGCAACCATTTGATATAATCATTCCAGTGTTTCACAAGGAAAAGCCCATCGCATATTCCTTGATAGGCGGCATTAAGTCTAAGGATGATCTGTACAATAAGATACAGTTTATCACCACCATCACGAATATCATTGCGGTCGCCATAGAAAACAAAAGGTTATTCAAAAGACAAATTGTGCAGGAAAGACTAAAAAAAGAAATTGAGCTGGCCAGCAGTGTACAAAAAATGCTCATACCGACCGACCTGCCTAAAAATGATCGCTACGAGATTTCCACCATTTATCAACCTCACTTCAATGTGGGGGGTGATTACCTCGATTTTATCGACTTCAAAAATGATCGATTCGTTTTTTGTATCGCGGATATATCCGGAAAGGGCGTTGCAGCAGCGCTCTTAATGGCCAACTTTCAAGCAATGATTCAAAGCCTGATTTATCAGTATAGAGACCTCGAGACGTTTATTTTTGCGCTAAACCAAACGGTGTACAGGGTAACAAAAAGCGATAAATTCATCACCTTTTTCATTGGAGAGGTTGATGTATCCAAAAGAACCCTCAAATACATAAATGCCGGGCACTATCCGCCCGTTTTGTATGACAAAGGGAAGGTCAGACGGCTCACGCACGGTTGTACAGTGATAGGTGCATTTGAAAAACTCCCTTCCATTCAAGAGGAAGAGCTGAACATACACCCCGGGACAACAATAATGTGTTTCACTGATGGCCTGCCAGATTTAAAAAATGAAAAAGGAGAGTATTTTGAAGACAAGAAAATAGAGGAATTTGTCCTGAAAAACGGCCAGCATAACGCAGAAGAATTCAATGAGGCCTTATTAAATGAAATAGAGAAATTCAGGGGAGAAGAAACTTTTCCCGACGACATTGCAGTGTTGACATGCAAAGTATTCTGACAGAGAAGATGAGCGTGAAAATCAGTATTTTGAGACGATCATTTGAACCCGCGGGATGAAGAACAAAATAGTCGCTGCTTTACTTGCTTTTATCGGAGGCACATTTGGAATCCACAAATTCTATTTGAGAGACCCGGGGGCAGGTGTTTTTTACATTTTCCTGACATTTATGACATCGAGGTTTTTTCCGTTGACCACATTTCTCGGATTTATCGATGGCTTGAGATACCTCATGATGTCTCCCGAGGAATTTGACCGCAAGTTCAATCAACGTTATTACCGGGAAAGACCAAAATTCCAAAGACGCACGAGAAGGAAAAAGAAAAAAGAGCAATACTATGAAGTCAGGGAAAAGAAAACGCCATCATTGCGCAAAATTCGCCACAACCCGTTCAAAAAAAGTGGCTTGCAGAAATACAAGGATTACGAGATAGAAGAAGCCATTGAAGACTTCAAGAAGGGTTTAAAAATTCAACCTGAGGATGTTGCACTGCGATTCAATCTCGCATGTGCTTATTCTCTCCTTGAATACAAGGAGGAGGCCTTTAGATATCTGGACGAAGCTGTACAAAAAGGTCTCACAGACTTTGAAAAGATTACCTCCCACGATGATCTGGCCTTTTTAAGGATTCAACCAGAATTTGAATCATTTAGGAAAAATGGGTTTCGAATTCCCAAAGATGCGAAAGTGGGCAAGGATGAAAGCGAAAAACCCATGGACGACATCTTACTTGCCCAGCTCAATCGACTTATGGAGTTGAGAAAGAAAGGAGTGCTCACGGAAAATGAATATGTGACGGAACGCAGAAAAATTCTCAAGGGATAAATCATTTCACAAAAGGGGCAGAATGGGTGGTTATCTGGTCAAAAGAGCAACTAGAGCGCTTCTTAAAGACTTTATTGAACTAATTTATCCACCTCTATGCCCCTGTTGCGGGATGGAAGAAAGAATGAATAATGGTTTGTTTTGCCTTTATTGCTACCACAACCTACCATTCACTACAACAAACGGGGTTGAACATGCGCTCGTTGGGAAAGACGAAATGCTTGAAAACGTGACAAGCTTATTTTACTACGATGGTTCGGGGCTGGTTAAAGAAATACTACAGGAAATTAAGTACAAAAACAACAGAAAATTGGCATACAATCTTGGGCGAGTGCTCGGAAAGAGTATATTAAAGCAAATAGGAGAATCAAAAACAATCATAATTCCGGTGCCCCTGCACACTAAGAAATTGAGGCAAAGAGGATACAACCAAGCTGAAGAAATAGGTAGAGGCATTCAAGCGGTTGTAGATTTGCCGCTGCGCAATGTTCTAAGAAGAAAAACACACCACATTTCAGCTACTCGAGTCGGTAAAGAACAAAGAATGAGCAGGCTCATGAATGCTTATGGAATCAAAAAGGAAATTGGCGAAGACATTCATCAAGTTGTCATTGTGGATGATGTCATCACCACGGGCGCTACGATCAAAGCGTGCAAAAGTGCCATAAAAAATAGCTCATTTAAAGGAAAGATCATAGTTGCCTCCTTGGCCATTACAATCTAACAGGACACATGACTAGCAAAATTGCACAACAATTGATAGAAGAGTTCAACAGGAGGATACACCAAGAAAATATTCCACGGATCAAGAAATGTCTCATCATGTTGAATGAAGAACAAATCTGGTATGCCCACAATCCTTCTGTCAACAGCATAGGAAATCTGATTTTGCATTTGTGCGGTAACGTCAATCAATGGATAGGGTCGGGAATAGGCAAAATACCCGATCACCGGAAAAGGGATGAAGAATTCAGGAAGGGACAAAAGATCGATAAAAAGACGCTCATATTTCTTCTCGAAGAATTGAGAAAAGTAACCGATAAAGCATTGGAAAAATTAACAACCCTGGACCTTGAAGAAAAATTGATAGTTCAGGGTTTCTCTGAAAAGCCCACTGGAGTAATCGTTCATGTAATTGAGCATTTTTCTTATCACACCGGACAAATAGCACAAATGACCAAAATTCTGTGCGGCAAGGATCTTGGGTTCTACGACGGAATAGATTTGAACAAGAAAACCAAGGCTTAGTGTGATACGAGGGTGCCAACGGCCTTGCCGAGTACAGCTTTCTTAAGATTTCCTGGTTCATTGATGTTAAAAACCACTATAGGCATTTGGTTTTCTTCACACATGGTAAAAGCTGTCATATCCATGACCTTAAAGCCATTCTGAATTACTTTCTTAAAAGTCAATTTTTGAAAGAGTTCTGCATCGTCGTTAAGGGCAGGGTCGGAGGAGTATACACCATCAACCTTGGTTCCTTTCAAAATGGCATCAGCACTGATTTCATTGGCACGTAGAGCCGCGGCAGAGTCCGTGGTAAAGTATGGACTGCCAGTACCAGCGCTAAAAATTACGATTCTGCCTTTTTCGAGGTGTCGTGTAGCTCTTCTGCGTATATAGGGTTCGGCAATTTCCCTCATTTCTATTGCGCTTACGAGCCTGGTGAACATGCCAAAATTTTCAAGGGCGCTTTGAAGGGCCAGGCCGTTGATGCATGTAGCAAGCATTCCCATATAATCACCCTGTGCCCTTTCAATACCCAGGTTTTGAGCATTGAGCCCACGGAAGATATTTCCACCACCGATAACAATCGCTACCTCCACACCCAGTTCGACAACCGATTTAATTTCGGCGGAGTAATGACGAAGTTTTTCGGGAGAAATCCCGAATTGGCGATCGCCCATGAGAGCTTCGCCACTGAGCTTCAGAAGTATGCGTTTGTATTTGACCGACATCCAATAAATTTAAGAATTACTGTGGCTGCAAAAAAAAAGCGGCCACTAAGGCCGCCTAAAAAATTTATCCTAAAGTAATGTGTTTAAAATCAGTGACCGTCAGATCAGGATCTTTCTCCTTCAGATAAGAACCAACAGAAAGTTTACTATCCTTGACATAGGACTGATTCAGCAGGGTTGTTTCTTTGAAAAATTTATTCAAACGACCAAGTGCGATTTTTTCAAGCATTTGTTCTGGCTTACCTTCATTGCGCGCCAGTTCTTTTCCAATCTCCAACTCTTTATCGATTACGGCTTTAGGCACATCATTTTTATCTACAGCGATGGGCTTCATCGCTGCAACTTGCATGGCAATATTTTTACCGTACTCAACGAGATCCGGACCTTCTTGGTTGAGGGCCACGATCACGCCTGCCTTGTATCCCATATGAATGTAGGGCACAACCTGACCTTGTCCCGGAGAGGTTTCAAGCTTGGCATATTCTTTCAGTTCTATTTTTTCACCTATAACCCCAACTTGTTCCGTGATTTTTTCACCGATGGACACGCCATTTTCAAAGGGCAATGACAACAGGTCATCAATATTTTTCGGGAGATTCTTTAGGGCAATGTCAGCTATGGACTTTGCCAGAGCAATAAAGCCCTCTCCTTTTGCAACGAAATCAGTTTCACAACTTAGTCTAATTACGACACCGTTGTTGCGACTTGGCGTTGTAACAGCAATGACGACGCCTTCATTAGCTTCTCTTTCTGCTCGTTTTGCTGAAAGTTTCTGGCCTTTTTTACGCAACACTTCAATAGCGGCTTCTATGTCACCACCTGATTCGGTGAGTGCCTTTTTGCAATCCATCATTCCTGCACCGGTTATGTCTCGCAATTCCTTTACATCTTTCGCAGATATACTCATTTTGGTAATTATAGAAGGTTATTAATATGTGTCAAGCAGTTTCCAGTTCGGCTTTTGCTTGTTTTCTCATTTCAAGACCTTCCTTGATCGCCTCGGTCATATAAGAAGTTATAATAGAGATAGATTTGGAAGCATCATCGTTAGAGGGTATCGGAAAGTCGATCAATCCGGGGTTGCTATTGGTGTCCACCATTGCTATTGTCCGGATACCAAGTTTATTGGCTTCAGTAATAGCAAGATGTTCATGCATAATGTCGACTACAAACATGGCTGCTGGTATCCTGTTCAGGTTGGAAACACCCCCTAAAACCTTTTCCAGCTTGTTTTTCTCACGCTCTAATGTAAGACGCTCTTTTTTTGTGATGCTGGTCAAGGATCCGTCAGCGAGCATATTTTCAATGTTCTGCATTTTTTTAACAGACCTTCGGATGGTTGCAAAGTTGGTCATCATGCCCCCGAGCCACCGGTCGGTGACGTAAGGCATGTTAACGCTTTTAGCGGCATCCGTTACAATGTCACGTGCTTGCTTTTTAGTAGCTACGAAAAGAATTTTTCTTCCCGATTTAGCTATGGAACGAAGTGCATTAGCAGCTTTGTCCATACACTCGATCGTTCTGTTCAAGTCTATTATGTGGACACCCTTTCTCTCTGAAAAAATATACTTACGCATCTTTGGATTCCACTTTTTGCGCATATGGCCAAAGTGAACACCCGCGTCCAGTAATTCTTGGTATTGTGCTTTTTGCATGATCTTCTTGATTATCGCTTGGAGAATTGGAAGCTCTTGCGAGCTTTTGGTTTGCCGTATTTCTTTCTTTCAACTACGCGAGCATCGCGGGTGAGGTACTTGTGATCTTTTAGAACCTCTTTGTTTTCTTCATTCATTTGAACAAGGGCCCGGGCAATTCCTAATCTAATGGCCTCGGCCTGACCTTTAAAGCCGCCCCCGGAAACATTGATCTTGATGTCGTAGTCCTTCCCAAAATTTACAATTTTCAAAGGGTTTTCGATGTTGAATTGAATGTGTTGAAGCGGAAAATACTCCTTGTAGTCTTTTCCGTTGATCTCGATCTTGCCCTTTCCTTTTCGGACATATACACGAGCCACACTGGCTTTTCTTCTGCCTATGGTATTAATCGTATCCATTCTCTATGAAACTTTTAATGGTTGAGGATTTTGTGCTGAATGCGGATGATCCGGGCCAGTATACACGTAGAGGCTTCGGAACATTTCACGGCCCAGACGATTTTTGGGCAACATTCCTTTTACGGCTTTCTCAACAATGGCAACGGGCTTTTTTTCAAGCATTTCTTTCGCTGTGCGGCGTTTGAGTCCACCGGTATAACCCGAATACCTCAAGTATTCTTTTTGGTCCCATTTTTTACCGGTAAATCGAACTTTTTCCGCATTGACAACGATGACTTTGTCACCATTATCGACATGAGGCGTATATGACGGTTTGTGTTTGCCCTTTAGGACATGGGCTATGACAGATGAAAGCCTTCCTACAGACTGACCTTCAGCATCAACTATGTACCATACTTTTTGTACATCTTCCACCCTAAGGGATCGTGTTTTAAACGATGTGGTATTCACTTTTTTACTTTAAATTTTCAAAAGAGCGGCAAAGGTAATCTTATATGACCGCACAAGCAAGAAAGTAAAGTAAAAAAAAGAGAATGAGGGTATATAACTAATTGAAAATCAGTATAAAAATCGCACGCTGGTCAAATTTTATTCAATTACAGAGACTGGAAATGAAGGCAAAAGCCTGTTCGTAACCTAATTTTGCCGCTTCTCTCATGTCCCGGCAGGCCACATCGGTCATGGAAAGACCGATGGCTGCATTCGCGCGATTGTAGTAAGCCGTAGCCAATTTGGGGTCATGGTCAATAATAACGGTAAAATCCTGGTATGCCCGATCAAAATTTTCCAGGCGCAGTGCTGATAGGCCCCTATTCATATACAGTGTGAGATCGTGGGGCTGGGCTTCCAAAAGAGCCGTAAAATCCTTTGCCGCTTGCTGATAATCTTCAAGTTTAAAGGCTACATAAGCCCGGTTTTGTCTCGCCTGCATATGTGCCTGTTCGACAGCAAGAACGCGCGTAAAATCATTTTTTGCAGATTTAAAGTTTTCCAGCTTAAGATGAGCAAGCCCTCGCAGGAAATAAAGATCGGGATTTACGGCACCGAGAGAGATGGCGCGATCAAAGTCATAAACAGCACTGGCGAAATCACCAGCTCCATATAATATTTTACCCCTCTCTGAAAGACAAACAATACTTTCATAATCTTTATCAATCAATTGAGAAAAGTCCCGGGATGCCTTTATTCGGTCATTTGTATGCAGGTAACAAAGAGCCCGGTTAAATTGGGCACCCAAGTCTGTGTTATCCAGGGACAGGGCCTTACTAAAATCCTCGACAGCCTCGGAAAACTTCCCTTCTTTCATGTAAGCCACGCCCCTGTTTTTATAGGTCGTTGGTTGTTGTGGGTTCAGCTTAAGTGAACGACTGAAATAGGATATGGCGGCAGGAAATTTTTTTAACTGAAGCTCTGCATAGCCTATGTACATCAAAGCCTTATCATGCTTTGCGTTCATTTCGGCGACTTTTTTAAAGTCGATAATAGCTTCCTGGAATTTTTTTAACCTAAGACGGGTTTTGCCCCTATTGTAGTATGCTTTTTCATAGGCGGGTTCAGAGGCAATGGCACGGGAATATGCCTTTTCTGCGGCATATAGGTCATTATCCTTAAAAAACAAGACACCGGAGTTGAAATGACTGGCAGCTTCACGGCTCACTTGTCCAAAAAAATCAGAAGGAAGAACCAAAACGAGAAATAGAACAAAAACCGATTTCATGGGATTGTGTTATTCTAATGAGAACCACGACCTTCAACGTTCTGTCCAGTAGAGTTATTATTTTTTGGGCATTTTTAGCGTTGGGAGTGTTTATATTGGAAAAAAGGATAAATAGTGACGAAGGATAGAAAAAAGGACCACATTGATCTAACAGAACAATCGCGCATTGAAGCCCACATGAGGGATGACAGGTTTTTTTATGAACCGATGCTGGCGACTCACCCAAACCCCAACGACGACCTATTCTTTTACTTTTTGGGAAAACAGTTTGCAGCACCCATGTGGATATCCAGCATGACAGGCGGCACTGCTATGGCTTCAAAAATCAATAAAAACTTGGCTAAAGTCTGCCGTGACTTTTCTTTGGGAATGGGACTTGGGTCCTGCAGAAAGCTTTTAGAATCTGACGAATTTCTGGGCGACTTCTACGTAAGACCGGAAATCGGAGACCGCCCCTTATACACCAATCTTGGTGTGGCACAGCTCATTGAGTTGATTCAGGCAGAAAAGATGAATAAAATTGATGAGCTGATTCAAAGACTCGAAGCAGATGGCATCATCATCCATGTAAACCCCGTACAAGAATGGTTACAACCCGAAGGCGACCGGATCTACGGTTTAACGCCAATCGAAGCAGTTCGAAAGTTGGTTGACCATTCACAACACAAAATAATTGTCAAAGAAGTAGGACAGGGAATTGGCCCTAATAGCCTAAAAACATTAATGAAAATGCCGCTGGCAGCCGTCGAGTTCGGGGCATTTGGAGGAACCAACTTTGCAAAAATGGAAGCACTGAGAAACCCTCTCATGGAAGACATTGACCCCATCAGCAGGGTTGGGCACACTGCCATGGAAATGATAAGCTTCGTGAATGACATCATTGATTCGACAGATACATTGACAAGGGAGTTTATTATTTCTGGCGGGGTTAAAACTTACCTTGATGGATTTTACTACAACGAACAACTCAAGGCCAATTCTGTCTACGGCCAGGCTGCAGGTTATCTGAAATACGCAAAAAAAAGCTATGAAGCCTTATTTACTTATGTGCAAAGCCAAATCGAAGGATATAAGTTTGCAAAAAGGTATTTGAGAATAAAACATAAAGAAAATTGAAAAACAACGAAACGGGCAAAACCATCTCCGGGTTCAGCAAACTGAACAAACGAGGCAAATTAACGTGGCTTGTAGAAAACTTTTTCAAGGAGCCTGAAAGCGTGATGAGAGAACTTGTTTCTTTTTGGCATGGTAACGAAGAACAGCAAAAAATTCTCGATGCCTTTAGTGAGAACACGATCACCAATTTTCCTCTTCCTTTCAGCGTGGCGCCAAATTTTGTGATTAATGGAAAGACGTATTGTGTGCCGATGGTAATCGAAGAAAGCTCCGTTGTCGCTGCCGCATCAAGCAGTGCGAAGTTTTGGATGAGCAGGGGTGGTTTTCATGCAGAAGTTATTGACGATAAAAAAATTGGCCAGATTCACCTGGTTCATAAGGGCAGCACAGAAAGGCTGCGCGCTTTCTTCGACAGAAATAAGAACAGGCTTGTTGAGTCCATAAAACCCTTAACGGCGAGTATGGAAAAAAGGGGAGGGGGAATAGTGGACATTACCCTAAAAAGCTTTTTGGAAGAAGATGGATATCACCAAATCGTAATATCTTTTAAGACTTGTGACTCTATGGGAGCAAACTTTATCAATACTACCCTGGAGTCATTTGCAAAAAATTTGAAAACAGTATTCATTGATGAGGGACATCATCCGGATGATCTGGATATCCTGATGTGCATTTTGTCAAATTACACCCCCGACTGTTTGGTAAGGGTAGAGGCAACATGCCCGGTGACCAAGCTCGCCCATAAAAAAGCAGGGATGACCGGGAAAGAATTTGGTAAGAGGTTTCAGCAGGCTGTTAGGATAGCCCAAATTGATCCATTCAGGGCAGCAACGCACAATAAAGGAATATTCAATGGAATTGATGCCGTAGTGCTTGCTACGGGCAACGACTTCAGAGCTGTCGAAGCCTGTGGTCACGCATATGCTTCCCGTGACGGAACATATAGAAGCTTGTCGTATTGTGAAATTATCGAAGGCGAATTCAAGTTCGGCATGGAAATTCCACTTGCCGTTGGCACAGTAGGAGGATTGACTAAGCTGCACCCTATGGCCAAAAGGTCCTTGGAAATGCTTGGCAACCCCGGCGCTCACGAACTGATGATGATTATAGCTGCAGTAGGCCTTGCACAAAACTTTGCTGCGATCAGATCTTTGGTGACAACCGGCATACAAAAGGGGCACATGAAGATGCACCTGTCCAATTTGCTTCATCAGTTGCATGCGACGGAAAGAGAATTCAAGTTGGCTATAGAACACTTTAGCCACGAACTCGTATCCCACACTTCTGTACGCGATTTCATAGAAAATCTTAGAAAACTTAACACTGAAATAGGCACTAAAGCGACGGCCAAAGAAAAATCATAACATTTCACATAGAAAAAACAGTCATACATTTTATTTCTTTCCTATCTTCGACACTGGTTAGGAAGAACGTGTCTAAAAAGCTTTACAGTGGTCATGGCAAACTGCTGCTCTTTGGAGAGTATGCAGTACTCGATGGAGCCAAGTCTTTGGCTATACCATGCAGGTTTGGTCAGACCTTGGAGGTCAAACCGCACAGAGGGTCGGATTTGATCTGGGAATCCTATGATCACGAAGGAAACTTGTGGTTTGAGGCACAGATCTCTCTTTATGACTTTTCTTCCATTCGAACATCCGACGCGAAAACCTCAAAATTTCTTCAGAAACTTTTAAAAGGAGCCGTCACCTATAACACTGAATTTCTAAATAAATGGAATGGTTATAAGGTGATTACACGCCTCCAGTTTCCAAGATTATGGGGGCTTGGTTCAAGCTCTACACTGATCTACAACGTTGCACAGTGGGCAGATGTTAATCCATTCCATCTTCATTTTTATGTTTCATCTGGCAGCGGATATGATATAGCCTGTGCAGGAGCCGCGC
>JBFKOL010000047.1:0-18463 GCA_041628815.1 Saprospiraceae bacterium
TGATCATTAAAAATGCACACGATGTCTTACCAAGGGGTCAAGCCATTTTGAAACCGACGGTAGTAGAAGTAGTCATCAAGGCACCTGTGCCGACCAAAGGGTGGAAAAAAGAGAACCTGGATGAACGAATCAAGGAAGTCCGGGACATCTACCTCAAAGAACTTGGACAACTGGAAATAGCCTGATTGTTATCCCTTTAGGGGAGGGATCAACGAAATGATCTTGGCGAGCCGCATGGCTTTATTGGTATCTCCCTGCACTTTGACCCGTCCCTGGATAAATGCCATCTGAAAATTCATCTCACCAGTTCCGATTTTATAGAGGTGATCATCACTTACAGTAATGGTCAAATCGGGATCTTTAATCCTGCCTCGCCGGACTGTTCCGGGTGGTTTTTCTAGATTCAATTGCCAGACCGCATCGGTTGTGCCATTGATTAGAAACTGATATTTGCCACTGTCGGGTTTAAGAAATTCCGGGTTGTTTTTCAAATACTTCCTGTAGTGCTCAAAAAGTCGATCCGATTTTGCCTTACTGGAAACTTTGGGCTTCTTGACAGATTTTTTCCTGCGTGCGTAGGCGTGGACAAGTTCTTCGAGTTCGTTGGCAGATTCCCGAATGTATCTGGTAAATAGATCAATATCGGGCATTGACTTGGCATCCGATGTCGGACTTATGGTAATCATACCATTGTAGCTGAAAACCGTTATGATCAAACCCATTCCATCAATGATGGGAGCCATCCCCATGACGGATAGCAACTGGTGGCCATTCAGGTATATGGGGATAGGTGGACCCGGCACATTGGTTATTACGACATTGAATACCGGATTGTGCATTTTGGCCATGCGGTGTCGCGAATAAAATCGCGCGGCCTGATTGGCTACTCCAAAAGGTACCACTTCTGCAAGATTTGAAAGTGATTTTGCCCCCAGGGCCTGTTGATAGGTCTTGCCCCGGAGCGTATTGGCATAAATGGTCTCCAGTCTTTCAAGCGGATCTTCGATATTGGTGGCGAGTTGCACCAACATCATAGATAGCTGATTGCCGGAAATGGCTTTTTTGCCCCCTTGCTGTCTGACCGAAATGGGCACCATCGCCACGAGTGGCTTGGAAGGTAGCTGTTTCTTCTCAAGTAAATATCTTCGCAGGGCACCGGCGCAAATTGCCAGGACGATATCATTGAGCTTCGTATCCATGATCTTTCGCAAAGCCTTGACCCTGTCGAGAGAAAGAATGGCTGTATTCCATTTTCTCATTGGAGAAATGATGCCGTTCAATGGGGTGGAAGGAGCGGTAAAAGGTGCAGTTGGCAAGTCTATTTTTTGCCCTCTTGTCAGGACACCGGCCTTAAGAGTAGCTTTGGCGGTCTCGTAGAGGATTCTTGGGAGCTTCAATGGTCGCGCAGCAAAACTAGTGGCACTTTTGGTCAATACCTGCAACTCGTTGGGCATAGCCTTGGGCACAAAAGGTTTAGGTGGTGGTATGGGTTTCTTCTCCTTATCGGGATCAAAAAGAAGACTCATGATACCAGCACCCGCGACACCGTCTATGGCTACGTGGTGAATTTTTGAAATGATGGCGACAGATCCTGGAGGCACCTGGGGTATGGTGTCGAGCCCTTCTACAAAAGTGAAAAGCCATAAAGGTCGCGACCTGTCAAGCGGTTGGCTGAATATAGTGGATGCCATCGCACGCAATTCTTTCCAGCCACCGGGTTTCGGCAATCTCACATGGGGAATGTGCATATCCAGGTTGAAATTGGGATCATCCACCCAATAAGGATAGTCTATGCTCAGGGGTACCTCGATCAGCCTCTTTCGCAACTTAGGTACGAGGTGCAATCTCGATCTGATCAGTTCTTTATAGGTATTGTAGTCCAGAGAGCCTTCAATGACTGCAACGCTACCCACGTGCATGGGGCTATTGTCAGCTTCTCCATACAAAAAGGATGCGTCAAGTCCGGAAATCGGTTCCATATGAGTTAGTTGGATATTGAATTCATTTAAATATTTCTCGATGGTTATTCCTTGGGGTACAAAAGTAAATGTTCCATCGCGCTTTGCGGTTTAAACGGTTTCCAATTGTCTTTCGTATGCAACAGGCGGTCTTCAATAATTCTCAGCACACCTGGATTCACTGCCATTCCTATATGACTGCCTCTCACCTGTATGTTTTGGTGCGTATCATCTTCTTTTTCCAGGCATACTTCCCATCGCACAATGCCATCCTCTTTGGAATAGACTGAAGTTGACGGTACCGGGGCAGGTTTCGGAATGTCTATTACAAGATCCGAATCTACCGCATGAGACGGCCGTCCCTTGAACAACATGTCGTAAAGCCATCTTGCATTGTTTGGTTTGGTAATGCCGTCGATCGGTGACCCCAATGAAATGATCTGCCGAGTGAGATTGGGTCGTGCCTTTGCAATCTGCCTTGCATATATCCCTCCCAGGCTTTGCCCAATCAGTGAAACTTGACTGCCATGGTCCGCATAGATCTGTTCAAGACGGCTTACCAGCGCTGATATAAACGCCTTTTTAGCCAGGTTTCTTCCCATTCCCCATTGATAAACCTTGTAACCGAGCTCGTCAAGATAATTCTCCAAGGGAATCAGTGAAGTCTCTGATGCCATGAACCCAGGTAAAAGCATTACAGGGTGACCATCACCATTATGATCGTTGTTTTTCATTCTGCGATAGGAATAAAAGGCTCCTAATTCTACCATGGCCCTCCCCGTTTCTGTCAGCAACCAAAAATAATTCGGTCGCCGTCCTTTCGACATATCGGCATTAACATAAGTCATATTTCATAATCTTTCATAGTGATAATCATTAGCACGGTCCCCGGAAGGCCGGGTGACAATCATCATGCTGAAAAGTGCATAAAAATTAAATAAAAAAAGCCAAACCAATCAACTGATTGGTTTGGCACATCTAAAATGGTTCGTATGTTGATCAGGTTAATTGAAAATTCCCCTGAATCTTTTTCTACCACCAACGAACTGTGACTTCAAGGTTTCGAGAACCGTAAACATGAGGTCTTGTTGATTTTCAACCAACTTCAATCCTCCTTTCACTGCTTTTTCACCGACTTCCTGCCACTGACCAACCCTGGTAATCGTTCCTTCCACCATTTCTTCGGAAGTTTCGAGAACGAAATCGTTCATGTCTTTGGCCGTATTTTTCACTTGCTTCACAGAATCGGAAAAGTCAAATCTTTTCTGTGTCTTTTTGGTGCTTTTAATTTTTGTTGTCATGGTTATGATTTGTCAATATGTTCTAATGAATGTTCAATTATTTGTTCAGACGCCTGGCTTCAGCAATCCACGGAGCCGGATCCATCAGGCGGTACCTGGTGTTCGCTTCGAGCAAAACTTTTTTGAGTTGTGGCACTGTTGCCTTAGCTAGGTCTGCGTAATTCCTTATGCCAGCCTCGTTCAACACGGTTTCCATTTTAGGTCCAATACCTTCAATGACCTTGAGGTCTTGTCTGCCATCGCCCGTAACTATGTCTTCTACTTGTCGTACCGCAGATTTTACCGCTTGCGCCGGATTGTTCCTTATCTCCTTCACGGTTTCCTGTGCTTTGGCTGCTACTTTTTTGCCAGCCTTGCGCAAATCCTTGGTGTCCACGCCGAGAAGTTTTTCCATCCTTTTCCTTCCCTGATTAACCTGTCCTTTAAGGATTTCAATAGTGTCAAACACTATATCAACCTGCTTGGTCATAAGTGGTTCGCTGTTCTTTACAGCTTTATCCATGAGTTTTTGCCATTTTTTTCCTGTTTTAATGGAAGCGTCGACAAATTCATCGGTATTTTTCAAAACCGCATCATGCAATTCGGTAACGGTTTTTTTCACCTGATCTCTCCTTTTGGTGATTCTTTTAAGATTATCTGTTTGAGTTGCCATTGTTATAATTTGACTTAATGATCAATTTGAAAACAAATATCAACAATGGCAGTTACACGCCAGTTACAGCAGAGTTGCACCGTGAAAAAATTTAGAACTTAGAGCAAAGATTCCACCAATTTCCTAGTTTCGGGCAGTGGCCGAATACCAAATTCGTCCATGAGAATTTGCTCGCATTGTTTGTAGGTACGAATGGCCTGCGGCCTGTTGCCTTTTGCCAGGTAGGCTTTGATCTGGACGTAGTAAGCATCTTCCCACACTGGGTCTATGAGCAATGCTTGTTGACAGAGGCGCACACTTTCCATAGGATGAATGGACACCCAAAGTTCTGCCAAAGCAACATAGGTCCCTAAAGCCAGGACCTGTAATCGTTCGCGCTCTTCGCTGGTCCAGTCTTCATATAGCCTGTCTGGAAGATAGCTACCCTTGTAAAGATCAATGGCCTCACGAAATGACTCCGCTGCAATATCGGGATGGTCGTCCGTCGTTTCGTTCCCTAATGCGACGTACAATTCCAACGCATCTGCATCAATCCAACAAAGATTGGTATCGAGATGGTAGGTGAGTCCCTGTCGTATGATGAACCTTGGGGATTCGCGCGGGCGGCGGTTGGGTTCCAAGACCTTATGAATCCCATGCAGGGCTACTTTGTAGTCCCTGTCACCCTCTCTTCCATCCGCATCTTCCCACAGCCGTGCAATAATTTGCTCTTTGTGCTGTGCCCGGCGTTTCCTAGAAGTAACCAAAAACTGAAACAGTTGCAATGCCTTCTCTCTGCCCCAGGATTGATCATCGAGTGTTTTACCGTCAACCTTAACACTGAATTTTCCCAACGTCGTGATCTGTAAAGGAGACTGTTCGCGCTGACCTTTCAGATATGCCAGTTTTTCCGGGTAGATGTTCATCCGGACTGCGACTACTTTGGTCCTTTAATGCTGTCCACCTTTCTATTCAGTGCCGCTACATCTCCAGAGAGTTTTTCGAGCATTGACATTACTTTTTTAAGGTCCGAACGGGAAGCGGTGCGCCAGTCGTCTATTTCTATTTTTTGGGAAATTTCGTCGCTCACATGGCTAATCTGATCCTGTATTTGAGCAACTTGCTTTTTTGGATCTCTAATGGCTTCAATGACCATACGTGGACCTTCTGTCGCCATCTTTTTCCAGATATCAAAGGATTTTTGCAGTATGCCTTCCTGGTATTCTTTGCTTCTGTGCTCTGTTGCCTGCACAGTGAGCGCAGCCAATTTTTCTTGAATAAACTCCACGGCAGTGTTGAACTCTGTAAAGTTGACCTGATCTCCGCCCTGTACGTGAGATATCCTACCTCTCCATTGAACATGATCTTCGCCCTGGTCATCCTGGAAAATCTTTTGGGTAAACCTCACCACAAAAGAGATGGTTTGATCGGTTGACTTACTCATAGTGATAAATTGTTTTGCAAAGTTACATCGAGTTTTTTTTGCAGCCCTCTCTATATTTGATAAAGACAACAATGGGATGACAGCACTTGAAAACTTAAAAGATGCGCTGGGAGAAGCAAATGTTTTGACCGGCCAGGAAGTAAGGGACAGAATTCCACATGTATGGAAACCCGGGGAGTCCATAATAGCAAAAGCCATATGCCTCCCCAGATCTGTAGAAGAGGTAGCCCAAATATGTCGCATCTGCAATGATGCCAGACAACCGCTAGTCGTGCATGGAGGATTGACCAACCTCGTTCAATCCACACACAGTACCTTGCATGACATTGTCGTGTCCATGGAAAGAATGAATCAAATCCTGGAAGTGGACGTCGCCAACCGGTCTATGACAGTGGAGGCAGGTGCCATTTTGGAATCCATTCAGCAGGCCGCGGTTTCCAGCGACTTATTTTTCCCGTTGAATTTTGGTGCCAGGGGATCGTGCCAGATCGGTGGCTGCATTTCCACGAATGCAGGAGGTTTGCGTGTCGTTAAGTATGGAATGACAAGAGATCTCGTCCTAGGAGTGGAGGCCGTCCTCGCCGATGGCACTGTTCTCAGCCCCATGCATAAAATCATTAAAAACAACAGTGGATACGATACACGGCAATGGTTCATTGGTACCGAAGGCACCCTCGGTATCGTCACAAAGGCGGTCCTCAGGCTCTTTGAAAGACCCATTGCGAGGTACAGCGCCTTTGCGGCTCACAAGGACTTTGCCTCCGTCATTCGTCACCTCAAGTTGATTGACAAGCATCTGGAAGGCAGACTGAGCGCTTTTGAAGTTTTCTGGCCCGAAGCGTATGAGGCACTTTCCCGGCCCGAAACCAAGCAAATCAGACCCCTACCAACCGGTGCGGCTTTCTATACACTATGTGAATCCTTGTACGGTCAACAGGAAGGAAGTGCCGCCAATTTTCAGGAGGTAATGGAAAAGAGCTGGACAGCTGGCAATTGTGACGATATGGCTCTGGCTTTTGCAGAAAATGATAACCGGGCTCTTTGGTCCATACGAGAAGAAGTGGGCAACCTTCTATCACTGTTCCCCGCCAGACAGGACTTCGATGTAAGCTTGGCAGTAGGAGATATGGAAGTATACATAAATAATGTGAAGGAGGGGCTCAAGAACAAACTGGGTCTTGAACAATGTTATGTCTTTGGCCATATGGCAGACGGTAACCTCCATCTTATTGTAGGGAAACCTAACCTGGACGACTCACTGACTCGTGCTATCAACGATATCGTGTACGGGCCGCTGGCGTCTTTAGAGGGTTCCGTTTCAGCAGAACACGGAATTGGCCTTGACAAAAAAGAGTTCTTACGGATAAGCAGGTCTGCCGAAGAAATCCATATCATGCGCGGAATCAAGCAGGTTCTGGACCCAAATTGCATCCTGAATCCGGGAAAAATCTTCGATTGAAACCATTTTTTCCATTTACAGCGAGGTCATTTAAAAACGATGTTGTTGTTTTGAGAAATTGGACGTAATTTTTGGGAAACAATTCGAAAGCCCATGGATCAAATTAATTACAGAAGAAGAATCATTCTGGGCTGGATATTCTCAGGATTAGCCTGTGCAGTCATTATCTACAGTGGCATCAACAAGCTTTTGGGTTCTCCCACTATGGTTGAAAGCCTGGACAGGATAAATCTTGGCGATTATGTCAGAGTTATTGGATTCATTGAGTTACTGTGTGTTGTTATTTATTTGGTTCCACGCACCGGTAATATTGGATTCTTTCTCTTATGCAGCTATGTCGGTGGCATCATTGTGGCAGAGTGGGGTATGGGTTACCCACCAGGACTGGGAATCATTGTCGCCATATTCATCTACTTTGGGACCTTGCTTCGCAAACCTGAGCTAATAGGTTTTAAATCGTCAAATTAGTTTTTCAATAGCTATTGGCGTACTCGCTGCAAACGCGCCGCTGCCGATATCAAAGTATCTTCCTTCTTGGCAAAACAAAGCCTCATAACACCAGCTTGCCGTTGAGATGTATAAAAAACAGAGATAGGGATGGCCGCAACGCCGTGTTGGGTAGTGAGGTATTTGCAAAAGGCCAAATCATCCATGTCACTCAACTTGGTATAATCGAAAAGTTGAAAATAAGTGCCTTCACAGGATATCGGCCTGAATCCCGAACCCGCCAGGTGATGTGACAGCAGATCTCTTTTTTTCTGAAAAAACGAAGGCAAATAATCATACGAAGCGGGATTTGTCAATATATCGGCAAGCGCATACTGTACAAAGGAGTTGGCGCTAAAAACATTGAATTGATGCACCTTGCGAAATTCTTTCATTAGGTCCTCCGGAGCCACGACATAACCCATTTTCCAGCCAGTGGCATGGAAAGTTTTACCAAAGGAGTAAACTGCAAAGCTGCGTTCGAACAATGCCTTGAATCGACACACGCTCTGATGGTTGGCATCATCGAAGACCAAATGTTCGTAGACCTCATCGCTAAGGACAAAGAGGTCATGGGTAGTTACAAGATCCTGTAGAGCCAACATGTCCTTTTCACTGAATATCTTTCCTATGGGATTATGGGGCGTATTGATAACAATCAGCTTGGTACGAGACGTAACGAGAGAAGCCAGTCGCTCCCAATTCATGGTAAAATCCGGGGGGTCAAGTTCGCATGTGACCGGTTTGCCACCAGCAAGGACAATCGAAGGCACATAAGAATCATACGCAGGTTCGATCACGATGACTTCATCACCCCTGCCAACGAGCGCCATTATAGCCGTGAATAAACCCTGGGTAGCACCAGCGGTAACAGTCACTTCGCGATCCGCATCAAGCTCTAAGCCATAGGATCTTTTAATCTTGTCGGCAATAGCCCATTTCAGCTCCGGAACACCGGACATAGGAGCATATTGATTTCTTCCCTGCTGCAAGTGGAAATTGATCCTGTCCTTGATCTCTTGTGGACAATCAAAGTCTGGAAATCCCTGTCCTAGGTTAATGGCACTACATTTTTTCGCCAAGGATGACATTGTCGTAAAAATCGTCGTACCTACCTCGGGTAGTTTAGAAACAATCCGCCTCATGATTCATTGATTAATCACATTCAGGTGTATACATACCTATCTTGCTAAAGACACATAAAGGTATCACTACGAGAAGCTTTGTACAAACCTGGTGACAAAACGGGTTTTTCAATATAGGAAGATAAAAAATGTAAATTTTTAAAAACAATGTTGCAACATTAATGTTTAAACATTAATATTGTATCGTGAATATCGAAAAAGCCATCAAACAAAAAAGGCCGTTCAGAAGTAATCGGCACAAAGTGACCGTCAACCTCATCTATACTTATGGTTGGTGGATGGCTGTACTCAGGTCCTTTTTCAAACCTTATAAAATAACAACGCAGCAATTCAACATCCTCAGGATACTCAAAGGAGCAGATGGACCGCTGTCAACATCAGATATCAGGGAGCGCATGCTGGACTCCAACAGCGATACAACGCGTATCATTGACAGGATGGTGGCTAAGAGTCTTGTGGTCAAAAAGACGTGCCCGCAAGACAAAAGACTTGTAGATGTTACTCTATCTGACAAGGGAATGATTTTACTCAACCGCATCAATGAAAACATGCCACTTCTCGATAGGGCGATCGAACATCTTTCCGAGGACGAGGCTGAAGAACTTAGCCGGCTTCTGGATAAGATGAGGGGTTGAGAAAACCATAAGAAGAAAATCAATTAATTATTTATCACATAAACATTTGATCATAATGAAATCAGTTTTATCAATCATTTTGGCAAGCTTCTTCATGTTTGCTTTTACAGTTCCAGCTGAAGTGGAAGTTACACCAATCAGTAAAACCAAAAGTGAAATCACCTGGCAAGGATACAAGGTAACCGGGAAACACAACGGTTCGGTGGCCTTGAAAGAAGGTGCATTTGAATACGAGAACGGTATGTTGACAGGCGGTGAAATTTGGATCGACATGACTTCGATCAAAGTCCTGGATCTTCAGGGCGATATGGCCGGAAAACTGGAAGGTCATTTGAAGTCAAGCGATTTCTTTGGGGTGGAAAATTATCCTTCAGCTCATTTTAAAATTACTGAAGTGATCTCAAGAGGGACTCCGGGTGAATACAAGGTAGTCGGGGACCTCACGATCAAAGAAAACACTAAAGAAATCAAATTCAACGCAAAAGTTTCAGAAGAGGCTGGCACCATGGTGGCAGTGGCCGATATTACCATCGACCGTTCTGATTTTGACGTCAGATATGGATCGGGAAGCTTTTTCGACAATCTCGGCGATAAAACCATCTACGACGAATTCGATATGTCGCTCAAACTTGTAACTGAATAAGATTTATTATTCCCAAAAAAGCCTTCAGTAAACCTGAAGGCTTTTTTTTTGATATTATTCCTCGATCACGGTAATTTTTTCAATGACATCACCTTCTCTTATCTGGTCAATGAGTTCGATGCCTTCGACTACTTTCCCAAAACAAGTGTGATTGCCATCAAGGTGGGCCGTATTATGACGATTGTGACAAATAAAAAATTGGCTGCCACCCGTATTTCTTCCAGCGTGGGCCATTGAAAGGACACCGCGGTCGTGGTATTGATTTCCTCCGTCGAGTTCGCAGTCAATCGTATACCCGGGTCCTCCCGCACCTGTGCCACGAGGACATCCTCCCTGGATAACAAAACCGGGTATTACTCTATGGAAAGTCAAACCATCATAAAATCCACTTTTCGATAGTTTGGTAAAATTGAAAACCGTGTTAGGTGCATCCTGGGTGAAAAACTCAATGACCATAGTGCCTTTTTCGGTTTTGATTTGTCCTTTCATTTTTTGATCGCAAAGCTAACTTTTTTTAGAATGGCTGGATCAATTGTCAACCATGTTTGATCGAGCATCAGTTCCTGAATGTAAGAAGGGTAGTAGCTTTAAGTTATCTTGTAAGACGGACTATAGACACCATTCATAAACAAACCGGTCATGGCAGCTCCTGGTAAAGATTTGGACAAACTATGTCCCCCCTGGGGATTCGGGTTGACTTATTGGCTCTTAGCTGGGAGTATGGTAGGGTACGCGACAATTCTGGTTCACTTCGGGTGGAATGAAACGGGTGTCAGGGAACTGGTTCAATGGAGTGGAAGGTTCTCATTTGCTCTTTTTAGTATCGCGTTCGCCGCTTCAGGCATTCATGTTTTTTTCAAATCTTCCTGGTCCTGGTGGATCAGAATGAATCGCAAATACTTTGGGATTTCATTTGCTATCGTCCATTTCATACATCTGATTTGGATATTCTTATTGCAAATGGATTTTCACCCCGTATTCCAACAAGCCGCCTTGTCTTCATTGGTGGGTGGATTTATCGCCTATTCATTCGTCCTGTTAATGCTGATCACTTCTTTTGATCGTACCGCAAGTTTGCTGAGCCGACGATCCTGGAGCTTTCTTCACACGGCAGGGGGGTATTGGATTTTTGCCATATTCCTGTCGACCTATTGGAAAAGAGTCGATACCGAACCCATTTACTGGACAGCCATTGTAATTTTGACCCTAGTGCTGTGTTTCAGAATCGCGAAGACCTTCCAGAAGAATTAAGCGATTTCAAATATCCCCAAATGCTTCTATCAGGTGACGACAACCCTTGGAGAGGATGATGGTGTCCAAGCCGATTCCGAGGAACGTGGCCCCTTCCTCCTTGTAGGTTTTCATAAGTTCCGGGTTCGTAGCCAACACACCAGCCGTTTTTCCGTTTGAAACGATGCTGCGTATGGCATGAATAACCTGTTGAATATTGTCCGGATGTTCAGGCTGACCGAGGTAACCTGTCGAAGCTGCTAGATCGGCAGGACCTATAAATACGGCATCGACACCAGGCACAAGGCAAATATCCTCAAGATTTTCCAAGCCCCTGGCCGATTCTACCTGGACAACAACACAGATTTCATCATCTGATCTCGAAAAATAGTCGGAATAACGATTCCAACGCGAGGCCCTGGCCAGTGCGGTCCCGACGCCTCTCTTGCCCGCAGGTGGATACCTTGTTGCCGCGACGATTTGACTAGCCTGTGACGAACTCTCTACCATAGGTATTAAAAGGTTCTCGCACCCTATATCCAGAAATTGTTTTATGCGACTTGTTTGATCGTCCGGTAAACGGACCAGCACTCCCAAACTGTAAGCAGACAATGCTCTCAATTGACCAAGGACACTGTTCAAAACGAATGGCCCATGTTCTGCATCGACACAAATAAAATCAAATCCGGACCCTGCCATTATTTCTGCCACAGTTGGATCTGGAATGCCATTCCACACTCCTTTGATCACATCGCGATTGATTACTTTTTGCTTAAAAGTATTATCGGTCTTTCTGGTCTTCATGTAAATGTAGATTTCACAATACCAAATTTACCAAAGTCTACCTCAATGGAATCACCCGGTGAAACCATGACCGGTTTTGTAAATGAACCTGACAAGATGACCTGACCCTTTTCAAGTGTTCGGCCAAATTCTGCGTATTTTTTAACCAGCCATAGAACACCATTCACCGGATCATTCAGTATGCCGGCAGCCAGGCCCGTTTCTTCCACGATTCCATTTTTTTTCAAAATTGCGCCAACCCAACGAAGGTCGCTCGTTACATCCAGGATATTGCAGTCGCCTAATACTATCCCGGCATTGGCGGCATTGTCAGAAATGGTATCGCGCACTGTCCTTACATACCCAGTGACGGGATGCGTACGATAGGAGCGCGCAGCAATAAGTTCCATGGCGGGGACCACTTTTTCAGTGTATTTGTAGATATCTTCAGCCTTTTCCAGGTCAGCAGGAATGGTTTTTCCAAGAATAAAGGCCAACTCAACTTCAACCCGGAGGTCGGTAAACCTGGAAGCTTCGATGGCTTGGTCATTCCCAAAAAACATGTCATCGAGGAGGACGCCAAAATCAGGTTCATCGATCTGCATGGCCTTTTGCATTGTCCTGGACGTCAATCCGATCTTATGACCAATTATTCGACGTCCACGCCTCAATTTACGCCAGACCCATGCTTCCTGTATCCGATAGGCATCCGTAATGCTCATATCGGGAAAACGGACAGTGGTGGCCTCTATCTGTCTCCGTTCAATTTCCGCCTCATCGATTCGGGATGCCTCTTGTTCGACTGTTGTTTGGTCAAGCATAATCCTCGTGTTATGTGCCAAAATTAATGGGATCCCTATTAAGCTCTTGATCTATTTTGCTCATTATTCTTGCACTTTGTTGTCACTGATATCTCCCGGGCATAAAACAAAGAGCGTTGCTGAGATGTTTCAACTTAAAAGAGGTTTATTCAGCCTAACTGCCCTGTCCTTATCTTTGTTCTTTTAGTTGGTAACGCGGATGAACTCAAAAAATAATGAATCGATCCCTTTTTTCTCCATAAATGAGAACCAGGATACCTTCTTGATAAGGCCCATCAAGCAAAATATATCTAAAGAAACTATGGTAGAGATTCCACACCGACACAGCTACCAGGAAATTCTTTATGTGAGATCCGGTCGCGGAAAACAAATGATTGATGGTCAGGCAATCAACATTCAACCGAATACATTTTACCTTATCCGGGAAGGTGAAGTACACCAGTTTATAGAGGGGCAAGATCTGGCGGGATACCTGGTTCGGTTTTCGAAGGAGTTCTTCCCGGATGACGGACTGAATACACTCACGCCGTTTGATCACCATTTAGGAATGTTTGGACCAATTGTTATCCCGGTCAGCGGGAGGCAAAAAAAGTTCTTTGAACAATTGCTATTACAGATGCTGGAAGAATATGAACTTCCGGAAAAGACACTGAAAAAACGTTACATCCTTCAGCATTTCGTGGCAGTCCTCGTAGCTCGTCTTGAAAGACTTCAACTTCACACGGATAAAAACAAGGCTGTACTGTCCGATAACCGGGACAAACAGTTGTTCCTCGAGTTCAACGAACTTCTGGAAAGGCACTTCAGTTCTCAGCATGCAGTCAGCTTCTATGCCCGTCAGTTGGGTGTGAGGAATCGCGTATTGTCCGAGACTGTCCGAAAGGTGACCGGTCATACCGCCAAAAAATTCATCATCAACAAACTGATCACCGAAGCTAAGCGCAAACTGAGGTTCAGCGGGATGAATCTGAAGGAAATCACCTATCATATAGGCTTTGACAACCCGGCTTACTTTTCGCGAATGTTCAAAGAACAAACCGGTCAGTCACCGAAGATGTACCAACAATCCAAAAAGGTACCTTAATCAATATATCCTGGACAAGAAGTGAAATTATTCATTCACTTTTATGTCTGCGTGTTTCACTATTTTCCTTCATTTTTGTACGACTACAAAGTGGATTTATGAAACATGTTCGATTTGCCTGGAATGGGGGTGTTCATCATGGCGTTTATGACAATGGATCTATCTATACAGGTTCAGTAAGGAGGGATCCCGATGAAGTAATGTTCCTGCCCCCTGTGGACCCGAATGGTGTCGGTAAGGCCATCGGAGTGGCTTTGGGCTTTGCCAAACATGCTGCTGAACTAGACCTCGATGTACCAGATTACCCTATTGTTTTTCATAAGATGCCGCATACGATGATCGGCCACAAAGCGAATATTATTGTTCCGCCGGGTTTGAAATACATGCACTATGAAGTTGAATTGGTGGCAGTCATAGGTCGTTCCTGCAGAAAGGTGAAAGAACGAGACGCGCTCGAATATGTTCGAGGTTATATGGTAGGTAATGAAATTACCGTCAGAGATTTTGTTACCAATTACTTCCGCCCCCCTGTTAAGGCCAAAGGTTTTGATACTTTCGGCCCATGTGGGCCCTGGATGGTGGATGCTTCCGACCTGGACCCTTCCAATGTAAGGTTGAGAACTTATGTCAACGGGGAGCTCAGGCAGGAGGGCAATACTTCAGACCTGCGTCACAGCGTGGCACAGCTGATCGAGTATTTGTCCGACTTCATGACCCTGCAACCCGGTGACATGTTATGGACTGGAACACCGGAAGGATTATCACATATCTATCCAGGAGATACCGTGATCTGTGAAGCCGAAGGGATAGGACGCTTAGAAAACACACTTATTGCCGAATGAGATGAAAGAAAAGTACTATCAACAACTGGACGAATATTTATCCCGGCTCAAAGAATATGGCATCAGGCATTTGATAAATGGTCAGTGGGAATCGTCTATATCCGGTAAGACATTTGACAACTTTTCACCTGTAGGGGATCAATTCATTTGCAAGGTTGCAACTGCTGGACAGAAAGATGTGGACCGCGCTGTCCACGCAGCTGATGATGCCTTTACCTCGTGGGCGCGAATGAATCACAGGCAGCGCAAAAAAATATTACACGATGTGGCAGATGAAATTGAAAACCACGCGGAGGAAATTGCCATATTGGAATCCTTCGATACTGGTCAGCCCATAAGATTCATGAAAAAAGCGGCCATCAGGGGTGCCGCAAATTTCAGATTTTTCGCCGATAAGGTAATCGATGCCCCTAATGGCCTGAGCACACCGGATGAGCACCACGTGAATTTTACCATGAGACAACCCATCGGGCCGGTAGCCGTTATCACTCCCTGGAATACACCGTTTATGCTTAGCACGTGGAAGATAGCTCCTGCACTTGCCGCGGGATGTACGGTCGTCCACAAACCGGCGGAGTTAAGTCCCGTGACTGCTGCACGTTTAGTGGAACTGGCACATAATGCAGGACTGCCACCGGGCGTTTGGAACACAATTCACGGTTTTGGTGAAAGTGCTGGGAAGTTTCTGACTGAGCACGAAGAAATCAAAGCTGTCGCTTTTGTGGGCGAGACCACAACGGGCAGTCATATCATGCGACAGGGTGCCGATACCCTGAAAAGGGTACATTTCGAATTGGGTGGGAAAAACCCGGTCATCGTTTTTTCGGATGCGGACCTCGACAGGGCTTTGGATGCAGTCGTTTTTATGAAGTACAGCCTTAACGGGGAACGCTGTACATCGAGCAGCCGATTGCTGTTGCACAGACCTGTATACAGTGATTTTCTACAAAGGCTGAAAGAACGCGTTGCCGCCTTAAAAGTTGGTGATCCCCTGGATCCTTCCACTGAGATCGGACCACTTATCCATAGGAACCATATGGAAAAAGTCCTCTCGTACGTAAAAGTTGGGAAAAATATAGATCGCGCCAAGTTGCTCACCGGAGATGATAAACCCTTGCAACCTAACGGCTGCTATGTACGACCTGTATTGTTTGCAGATGTACAGCAGGAAATGAGGGTGGCCAGGGAAGAAATTTTTGGTCCGTTTCTAAGTGTACTTCCATTTGATACCGAAGAAGAGGCGTTACGGATTGCCAATGATGTCAAATATGGTCTGACAGCATACATATGGACCCGTGATGTGGGTCGTGCGCATAGGCTGGCACGCGATATCGAGGCGGGCATGATCTGGGTTAACTCGGAAAATGTGCGTCACCTGCCTACCCCTTTTGGAGGCATGAAATACAGCGGTATCGGAAGGGATGGAGGGGATTATAGTTTTGATTTTTACATGGAAACTAAAAATATATCCGTCGCTTATGGGACGCATAGTATTCCAAAACTGGGTGTTCATTAAGATCCTTCGACAATGCATGTCTGGATGAACATATTGCCTACAATGACTCCGTCTAGCTTTTATCACAAATCTTACTTTTATGGCCCTCGTACCTCACAATTTTGATCTACCATTCAACATCATCCGATGCTCTCATGTTGAATACGGTGTTACCGACCTCGAGGCTTCACGAAAGTTCTATGTGGACTGTTTCGGTATGATAGAGTCCGAAAGAACTTCTGACCGGCTCTACCTTCGTTGCCTGGAAGAGCGCAATCATCATTCCTTCATCTTGCGCAAAAGCCGCGAGCCAAAAGTGTATTCCATAGGCTTCAAAGTGTCGTCAGAAAAGGATCTCAATGCTCTGTGCGATCATATGTCGTCCCTCGGTATTAAAAGTCAATGGGTCGACCGACATGCTCAGGGCAGGACCCTTGCTCTACGCAGCCCGCAAGGTATACCTCTTGAGTTTTATTACCATATGCAACAAGAGACCTGCATGCTGAGAAATTACGGTATGTATAAAGGTATGCATCCGCAAAGATTCGATCATTTCAACGTGTTTACCCCTGATGCACAGTTTACTTATGAGTTTTTTGTGCGTGAGCTCGGCTTTCGACTGACGGAATACACGCTTACCGAGAAAGGTGAAATGTGGGCAGCATGGATGCATCGCAAAGGAAATGTGCACGACATGGCTTTGACCAACGGCGATGGTCCGAGGCTCCATCACAGCGCTATCTGGGTGCCCACCGCACTAAATATCATCCATTTACTCGATGTAATGTCAACGACTGGATATGTCGATCACATAGAGCGCGGACCTGGCCGGCACGGAGTGAGCAATGCATTCTTTCTCTATGTCAGAGACCCGGACGGGCACCGGATTGAAATATACACCTGTGATTACATGACCGTGGACCCTGATTTTGTACCCTTGGGCTGGAACCTGAGAGATCCCCAACGGCAGACACTCTGGGGGGCACCGGCACCACGATCTTGGTTCGAAGAAGGCAGTCTTTTTCAAGGGACGGAGGTCGTAACCGCTTCCATGGAAGCGAGACCAATCATTGCGATGTAGTAGCCGGCCTGCAACCTTGACAATCCTTCGATTAAACACGTTCAGATCAGCGTATATGCCCAGTATATGAGCAAAAATTGAATGGGTAACCGTACGGCGGTAAGAATAACGTTTTTCTTTTTTCTCTTTGCCTTGATGAAGTGATAAACATTTGCTGGAAAAACCATGATCAAGAGGAAGATGATTCCCAGTGCAGCCAGGGATCTGAACGGCGGAAACCACAAAGACACTCCTAAAATGACTTCGCTTATGCCGACCAATCTATTGACCATCTTGGGATTTGGCACCCAGGGTGGGGTAATGGAAAGAAAAAATTTTGGACTGCGGAAATGGCTAAAACCAGCGGCCACATAGAACAAAGACATTAGTACTACACTCGGATCACTCATAGATTGACATGATAAAACAATTCCATCAATTGTTTCATAAATTAGGGACTTTTCGAAATGTATTCTTATATCCCCATAATTGTAACGCTTTTTGCCATGTTTTGGGCAATTTCTTCGCCCCAAAAGGCAAAGCTAGATCTTTACTGTGGTGATCCCACAGGAACCCAGGCCTTGAGCCCAAGAAATGCCAATTATCGTTTTGAGATCACCCTCGATCACGAACGACACCTTGTCCGAGGCACTGAGCTGGTTTCTTGGGTCAACCTTTCACCGGATACCATCCAGAAAGTGCGCATGTATATGTACATGAATGCCTTTAAAAATAACCAGAGCAGTTTTATCAAAGGAGCTGGCGGCCAGGTTTTTGGGCAAGCTCTCGATAATAGGCCGGCCGAAGAGTGGGGATGGATAGAAGCTTCAAACATCACACAAAACGGTGTGCCGCTAAACTCCCGGTATGTTCAGCCGGATGATGGCAATCCACAGGATGAAACGGTTTTGGAAATCAACCTGGAGCATGAGATATTGCCGGGAGACTCTTTGGCTCTTCAAATGGACATCGAGTCCAAACTGCCCAAGACCATTGCCCGATCTGGCTATTCGAGAAATGATTTTCACCTTTTCGTACACTGGTATCCAAAGATGGGTGTATACGAACAGGATCTCAATGGTAAATGGGGATGGAATTGCCACCAGTTCTTGCGGCAAATGGAATTCTATGGAGACTTTGGCACCTACGATGTATCTATTAGCGCCTCTGACCACCTCGTGCTTGGGGCAAGCGGCTGTCTCTTAAAGCAAACCAGTGCTGAAAATGGGATGACCACCTATCACTACAGGGCAGAAGATGTCATTGACTTTGCATGGACGGCATACCCCGATTTCATCAAATACCGTGATCAATGGAATCACGTCGAAATAGAATTGCTTTCTCCTCCTCATCACAAATCTCTTGTTCCCCGGTTTTTAAATGCCGTAAAAAATTCACTCGAGTACCTCGACCAGCATGTGGGCAGCTACCCCTATGCCAAGATAA
>JBFKOL010000048.1:0-18074 GCA_041628815.1 Saprospiraceae bacterium
CTTTGACCAGGTCTCCCAACCAATCTGGAGGACAATCCTTGTAATCAAGCAGGCAGCCACGGGTAATGTAGGGATAGATTTCATCGTACCGCATGGATTGGTTCATGGCAACCCTTCGGTAGACATCGGACCGATTGATTTCTTCTGTTCTTTCGTGCCCCGACGCTGCAAGTAATTCAACGAAGCTTTCAACTGTTTCCCTATGGTATTCTGCCACCCGTGCTGCTTTATCCTTCACCACGAGGCCTCTCATCAGGACGGGATTTTGGGTTGCGACACCGGTTGGGCATGTATTCTTATTGCATTCCAACGCCTGGATACATCCTACAGCCATCATCATGGCTCTCGCACTGTAACAAGCATCAGCCCCCAGTGCAAATGCCCTGAAAAGGTGAAATCCGGTCACGATTTTTCCAGCGGCAATCAATTTAATATCTTTTTTAAGATCAAAACCCACCAAGGCATCGAAGGCAAAAGCAAGAGCGTCCCGCATGGGCATACCCACCGAGTTGGAAAATTCCAACGGAGCGGCACCGGTACCCCCTTCTCCTCCGTCGATGGTTATGAAATCCGGTTTTTGTCCCGTCTTGACCATGGCTTTACATATTGCGAGAAACTCACTTTTATTGCCAATGCATAATTTAAATCCGACCGGTTTGCCACCAGATAGTTTTCTCAGATCTGCCAGAAACGACAGCATTTGCTCAGGAGTCTCGAATGCCGTGTGAGACGGCGGTGATATGACATCTTTTCCCAAGGGGACATTCCTTATTTCTGCAATTTCCGGAGTAACCTTTTTAGCGGGTAGAATTCCACCATGCCCGGGCTTGGCTCCCTGGGACAACTTTAGTTCTATCATTTTTACAGCATCAAAAGCCGTTGTCTCTGCAAAATTTTGTTCTGAAAAAGAACCATCAGGGTTTCTACAACCGAAATACCCCGTACCGAATTGATAAATCAAGTCACCGCCAAATTTCAGATGATGAGGCGAGATGCCTCCTTCACCCGTGTTCAAAGCGAAACCTCCCTTCCGAGCACCAGCATTTAGCGCCAAGATGGCATTCTTGCTGATGGAACCATAACTCATTGCGGATACGTTGAAAATACTGGCCTCATAGGGTTTAATGCAGTGTGGACCTCCAATTCGAACTTTCGGGGCTGGCTCCATGTCGTGTGGATCTCTGGCGACAATGCTATGATTCATCCATTCGTAACCTTCTTCATATACATCGAGTTGGGTACCAAAAGGATTGGTGTCCAACACGTCTTTAGCCCTTTGATAAACAATGGATCGGAACATTCGTGAAAATGGTGTTCCTTCTGTTTCCGATTCAATAAAGTATTGATATAGCTTGGGTCGCATCCATTCCGCTAGGTATCGCGTCCGGCCAAAAAAAGGAAAATTACGTCTGATGCTGTGTTTGGTTTGAATATAGTCGTAGACTGAAAAGACAAAGATGACGGCCATCGGTATCGTGGCGATAAGAAACAAGGAGTGTACACTGATGACAAGCAATCCCGTAAGAAGGAAAAGTATCAGGCTTAGAACAATCGTTTTCATGCCGGAAAGTTTTCAATGAGAAGGTCGAACAGCAAGCGACCAAATTATCAAATTTATAGGGCTGCATTCAATATTATTGCTGAGATTATGTTTTATCTATCGGGTGTTGTCGTCTGCTTGCTGTACAAATCTATAACGAAGTGCCATGTGGGGAATTTACATTGATGGCTACAGGTCTTACCTTTTGCTGGAGAAGGGATTATCCGATAATACCGTTGAAGCATATGTAAGGGATGTCCTAAAATTGACCGAACATTTACCAGAAGGAACAGGGATAAAAGAAATCAATCGCCAGACTATTGAAGACTTCATCCGTACCCTTTCTAATGATCTGGATGCCCGTAGCAGGGCGAGAGTCATTTCGGGATTGAAATCTTTTTTTAACTACCTGATCCTGGAGAGGATCGTCGAAGAGAACCCTCTAGAGTTGATAGAAGGGCCTAAACTTGGTAAGTATCTTCCAGACGTTCTTTCGGTCGAAGAAATGTCGTCACTGCTGCAGGCTGTCGATCTCAGCTTACCACAAGGTCACAGAAACCGGGCTATCCTGGAGACACTTTACGCTTGTGGCTTAAGGGTATCTGAGTTGGTTAATCTACGGTTGAGTAATTATTACGCAGATATGGGACTCGTAAAGGTAATTGGAAAAAATAACAAGGAGAGAATCGTCCCAATTGGTGAAAGTGCAATCAGATATATCGATTGGTACGTGAATCATGACAGGTCCAAAGTTTGTGTTAAAAAGGGATTCGAAGACTTCGTTTTTTTAAACAGGCGCGGGGCAAAACTGACACGGGTAATGATATTTCATATCGTCAAGTCGGCAGCTAAGAATGCAGGATTAGACAAAAATATCAGTCCTCACACCTTCCGGCACTCCTTTGCGACGCACCTGATTGAAGGTGGTGCAGACTTGAAGGCAGTGCAAGATATGCTGGGTCACGAGTCCATCACCACCACAGAAATTTATACCCACCTGGATACTCGCTATCTTCGCGAAACGGTGATGCGTTTTCATCCTCGAAATAGAGTTAACAATCCTTGAGAAAGAAGTTGTGGTATTTGGCGTTTGTCTGTGTAAGCTTCTCACTTACCCTGATGTCCTGTGCAAACCGTGTTGCTTTGGGTGGAGGACCCAGGGATGAGACCCCCCCCGTTCTGGACTCTATTGAATCGTTTCAGAACTTCCAGACCCAATTTAGAATTCAGGACATCGATCTCGTCTTCGATGAATTTATCAATTTGCGAAATCCTGCGAGGCAAGTGGTGATCTCACCACCACTGACCTACAATCCAAGAATCGATGGAAAAGGAAAGAAAGTTTCGGTCCGTTTCCATGAAGAAGAGGTACTAAAAACTAATGCCACCTATATTATCAATTTTGGAGAATCCATAACAGACTATACGGAAGGAAATGTATTGGAGAATTTTACGCTCGTATTTTCCACTGGAGATTTCATTGACTCATTGCACGTAGCGGGACGAGTAAAGGATGCATATACACTGGATCCCAAAGAAGATGTACTGGTCATGCTGTACGACACCTTCGAAGATTCAATCGTGTACAAACAGAGGCCTTTTTACTTTTCAAGGACCGGAAAGGATGGCGACTTCATCATCAACAACATTCGCCAGGATACATTTAAAGTAGTGGTACTGAGAGATCTCAACCTAAATTATATATACGATCCTGCTTCCGAAGAAATTGGTTTTTTGGATTCATTGATTGTTATTAAGCCTGAACGTCCTCTATTCCTCAATCTTGATATCTTCAAGGAACGAGGCCTTCCCCGCTACCTGGGGTACAACGTGCTGAATCAAGGAAAGATCAATATTGAGTTTGATCAGGAGGTTGCGCCAGGATGGATACGTCCTATAGATAGCTTGAATTGGGTGGTGACAAAACCTGCAAACATCAATAACATCGTTCTTTGGTATATGCCGTCTAATCGAAATACCATTAAGGTTGAAATTGGAGAGACAGAAAAGGATACTATTCAATTCAGGATCAATACGAGGACAGTTCGTCCTTTGGAAGGGACTCCCGCATTGGAGAGGATGAATGACAATGGGCGGGTCGGATTACACCCTGAGGATACACTCTTGCTCCAGTTTGACCGGCCCGTTGCATCTTTTGACAGGGAACGCGTAACGGCCGTCGATACATCTTCCAGTGATACCCTTATCGCGACATTGACCTATCACCAACAAAACCCTGACCAGCTCAGAATAGTAGCCAATTGGCGACCGGGTATCGAGGTTGAATTGAATCTGTTTCCTGGAAGTGTAACGGATATTTTTGGTACGTCCAATGACACTATTACAAGAAACTTCCGGGTGGGAGAGTCGGCAGATTTTGGAACGATCAAACTCGATCCTCAGGATCTCGATTCCACTGTTTTTTTTCACCTTGATCTGATGCAGAGAGACAAGGTGCTTAAAAGAGCGGCTGTGAGAAGCATCGATTCACCGGTGCTCTTCGAGAAGCTCGTACCCGGGGAATATACTTTGAGGATTATCGAAGATCGCAACCAGAATGGAAAATGGGATCCAGGCAATTATACAAGGAAGGTCCAGAGTGAGAAAATCTTTGTACTACCTTTGGAAAAGGTCAGAAACAACTGGCTGCTGGAATTGAATATTCAGACCCTGATAGAAAATGCACGAAACGACGATCCTGAGAACGAATGATTTGGTAAAAACCTATGGCCACCGGCATGTGGTGAAAGAAGTATCCATTGAAGTAAAGCAAGGAGAGATTGTCGGTCTACTAGGTCCCAATGGCGCAGGTAAGACGACCACCTTTTATATGATTGTGGGATTTATTAAGCCAGATAGTGGTAAAGTCTTTGTCGATGATACCGAGATTACGAGGCTGGCCATGTATCAAAGGGCGAGAATGGGTATTGGATATCTTCCTCAGGAAGCTTCGGTTTTTAGGAAGCTTTCTGTGGACGACAACATCCGTGCGGTTCTCCAGATGACCAAAATGGGACCCAAGGAACAAGAAAGAAGACTGGAAGAGTTGATTGAAGAGTTTGGTCTTGGCAAAGTGCGTAAAAACCTGGGTGATTCACTTTCCGGTGGGGAAAGGAGAAGGACAGAAATTGCGAGGGCACTTGCTTCAAGCCCGAAATTCATCCTGTTGGATGAACCATTTGCTGGCATAGACCCCATTGCCGTAGAGGATATCCAATCGATCGTTTATTCCCTGAAACAAAAAGATATTGGCATTCTGATCACAGATCATAATGTACAGGAAACCCTGTCCATTACTGACCGGTCATATCTCATGTTCGAAGGAAAGATTCTAAGAACCGGCACATCTGAAGAACTCGCCGAAGACGAAATAGTACGCAGGCTGTACCTTGGTCAGCAGTTCGAGCTAAAGAAAAAGATGCCCTCTAAATGAAGTCCTGGATGTTTTTACTCACTTTTATTTGCCTTTTTGCCTGTGGTGAAAGGAGGGAACAGAAGATAACCATCGATCCGGATATCAAGTACTCCGCCGATACGATGTTTTCCAAAAGGAAATCAATGATTCGCGATTCTATGGATTCTATATGCCTGGCCGAGACGCGACTTTTATTTGCCATGACCAGGGATTCGCTCCTGCAGGTCGAATTGAAACGCATACGTCAACTGAGCCAGAAGAAAGATGTGCAATAGGGTTTTTTATTGGTTGATCGCTTCCTTTATAGCCACGTCGTGTATCGGGGACAATGACAAAATGCGAAAAGCGATGATGGAAGAATACAAAAGGTTGCGGACAGAGTATGAGTCAGAGCAAAAAGAGTCGTGCCGCTTGTCGCTTTTACTGCTGGCTGAAAAATCTGTTGATTCTATTATACTTACCATGCAGATCAATCCCATCCGCGATTCATTGTACTCTCCCGATGTGCCGACGAAGCCAAAATTTGTTCCTGTCGACAGTACGGTGTTTATCGATTCAGTTGATGTAGGGCCATCGAGATGAAAGATCTGCGGTGAAATTTCGTTTTGAAGACTTGAAAGGCAAAACATTTTTTCCATTTTTGGATTTTTCCTAATATTTCAACAGTTATCGATATGCAGGTAGCACTTGATATCGAAGCGCTCAATCAACAGATCAAAATTGACAGCGCTTTCCTCGATGACATTTACAACGAGGCATCACGGGTCATTGTGGGGCAGGAAAATATGATGCAAAGATTGATTCTGGGTTTACTTTGCAACGGTCATATTTTACTGGAGGGTCTTCCGGGACTGGCGAAGACGCTGGCCATCAATACGCTGGCCTCTATAGTCGACGCTTCGTTTAAAAGAATACAGTTTACTCCTGACCTCCTGCCCTCAGATATCCTGGGAACAATGATTTTTAATCAGAAGACCAACGAGTTTACAGTGAGGAAGGGACCTATATTTTCGAACTTTATTTTGGCTGACGAAATCAATCGCGCTCCAGCCAAGGTGCAAAGTGCATTGCTTGAAGCCATGCAGGAAAGACAGGTCACCATTGGTAAGGAGTCTTTCAAACTCCCTGAGCCATTTCTCGTGCTGGCTACACAGAATCCCATAGAACAAGAGGGGACGTACCCATTACCTGAAGCACAGACAGATCGGTTTCAGTTCAAGGTAAAAATTGGATATCCTGGCCGTGAGGAGGAGCTGGAGATCATAAGGAGAAATATTGACGGGAGTATCCATAAAGACATCAACGCGGTAGTCCGCAAGGAGCAGATTGTCAGGGCAAGGGAACTGGTGCGGAAGGTTTATATGGACGAAAAAGTCGAACAATACATCCTTGACCTCGTTTTTGCCACTCGCAATCCGCAGGATTTTGGATTGAATGACCTCGTTGGCTTGATAGCCTTTGGCGGGTCACCCCGTGCAAGCATAAGTCTTGCCATGGCTTCCCGAGCCCATGCTTTCATGAAAAAGCGCGGATATGTGATACCCGATGATGTGAGAACTATTTTGGCCGACGTATTGAGACATCGCATTGGCATTACTTATGAAGCTGAGGCCGAGAATGTTACACAGGAAGACATCATTGAAGCCATTGTAAACAAAGTGGAAGTACCCTGACAAGATGATTACTTTTTGGCAAGTAGGCTCAATTTTGGTGTGGTTGGCAGCTGGTTTGGTCAAGGACTCCAGACAACCTGTACAAATGCCCGTTGGACATTATTATGAAGATGCATACCAATGGTTTGGACATTTGGGTTCTTCTCTGCCAGTACATATAAGATTGATGCGAGATGGAGATCAATACCAAGGAAATATACGGTATGGAAAAAATGAATATACCCGAGATATAGAAGGCCAGATCAATGAAAAGGGAACAATGGTTTTGTACGAATTTGATCAATATTCCAGGGTGAGTGCGATATTGACTGGTGACCCCGCAAATACAAATTCTACCTGGACATGGACAGACTCGAAATATTCATTGGAAATTTCTTTGAGTTTGAACTCCACAAATCTTATGTCCAATGTCCTAGAAGTTTACCAGGGTAAAGGGGATAACACCGGAGTGCACAAAGTACTACTGAACCGCTCAACACGTGAAATTTCCATCGATCTGACGGAATCTACAGAGCTGCGTTGGATGGGTTACGAGTGTGAAGGACAGGACTGTTATGAAAAGAGATCCGATTTGTACCTCTCCAACCCAACGGAGTTCCGCCTCGATGATCAAGATGCGTCCAGGATAAAGATTTATCCGGAACATGTACTTTTCAAAACTGGGGAGCTCAAATACTCCAATATTTCTGAAGCCGGCTATGCCTATTACGTGTCCGTCGACGTACCCTCATTGGGTCAGAAGGATTTTGATGCTTTTCTCAGATCCGAGGCTGAAGGTCAAATAAATCGATGGATAAGCCTGGTATCAAATAGTGGGGCGGATATTACTGATTCGGAAGCGCGGTTTGAACATCGGTTTTGGGGAGATTTCTTCATCACCCTGATGGACAAATCCATCATGAGCGGATATCTTTATTTCCAAGGATCTACCGTTGATGTGGCATACACATTACCCTTTATGTATGATATTCAACGAAAGCGCCTTTTCACGTTGGCGGATATATTCAAAAAAGAATTTGACTACCCTTTCTTTTTAAAGACATACATCGAGAAAAAGAAAAGGTCCGGCTCGAGAAAAGAAGATTCGATGGTTCGCGAAATGGTAAAAGACGAAAACTACACACACTTTGTAATTGATCACGATGGGTTGATCTTTTTCACCGAGTTCCATGCGCTTTATGGAAGAAGGTCGATAAAAATACCTTTTACCGAGGTCAAGGGCTTTATCAAACACAAAACCCTTGAATCATTCATAAAAAGAAACGGGTATTGATGGATACCAGTGAAATTCTGAAAAAGGTCAGGAAAATTGAGATTAAAACGAAGGAGATCAGCAAACATCTTTTCTCGGGCGAATACAACAGTACTTTCAAAGGCCGCGGAATGTCCTTCAGTGAGGTGCGTGATTATACGTATGGTGATGATGTCCGGAATATCGACTGGAACGTAACAGCCCGCACAGGAATTCCTCATGTGAAGATTTACGAGGAGGAGAGAGAATTGACTGTTGTATTCCTCATAGACATGAGCAGGTCTTCTTTTTTTGGCACGGTCAATCAGTTTAAGAATGAGATTAATGCAGAAATAGTTGCTACCCTGGCTTTTTCGGCAATGAACAACCACGACAAAGTCGGTGCCATCCTCTATACCGACAGGGTGGAAAAGTACATTCCGCCCAAAAAAGGACGACAGCACATTCTCAGGATCATCCGCGAAATGATTTATTTCACTCCGGTGCATACGGGAACTGCAGTTGCTGAGGCGCTTGTTTACCTGAACAGCGTCATTAAAAAGCGCAGTATTGCATTTATTCTGTCAGATTTTTTTTCAGATGATTACGAGACCATGTTGAAGGTTGCTGCTCGCAAACACGACGTGATCGGTATTCGCATGTATGACGAAATGGAAAGCCAGCTTCCAAAGGTGGGGCTGTTAAAAGTCAGGGATGCAGAGACGGGTGTGGAAACCGTCTTGGATACATCATCTTCCAGGGTGCGCAGGGCTTATGAGGAGCAATTTGCAGCCCATAACGAATACTTCAAACAGGCATTCCGGAGATCCGGAGCGAGTTCTATCAGTATCAACACGAGAGAAGATTACATCATACATCTATTGAGATTTTTCAAAAGCCGGCATAAGTGATTCGGAAATACCTCATTTTGATCTATGGTTTGCTGCTATATTGTGATGCACCGGCACAGTTAGAAGTGACCGCTTTCTGGTCTCAGGACACCGTTGAAATGGGACAAATTTGCCAGTTGACCCTCACGATTTTCAAACCTGTAAATACGCGCATTCTGGCCGTGTCTCGCAATGTTGTGGACAGTGTTTACTCGGCCTATCAGACACTGCAGGCTCTAGGGCAGGATACGAGTCGTTCCGTGGTGCCTCTGCTGGCTGACTATGACCTGCTGAATTATGGAGGGTGGCAAGATCCCGGGGAGAAGTTTTATTTTGGGCCGAACGATCTTTCGTGGGATAGTTCATCCAGTGGCCGGGATGAATTGCTTCAGAATTCCTTCGATCTGCGGTTGTGGGACCCGGGGGAGAATTTCATTTTTTTACCTGCTGTGCTGTACGACTCAGGGGCCGGTCAGGAACAACACCAAGAGCCAGGGGTAGTCAAGGTCTTCGTTTCACCTCCAGCGGTAGTAGCCAATACCCAGTCTGATTCACTGTCGATGGCCCCCATTAAACCCATCATCGCAGAACCATCCAATATCACCGACTTTATAGGAATATTTTATGGGCTGGCTGCACTTGCGATTGCGGCCCTTGGATACTGGATTTTTTCGCTGGTATCAAGGAAAAGAAATTACCGGGAAGCGGTCGAAGAGAAGCCTAAGGAGCCAGCACACGTGATAGCGCTTGACGCACTCTACAAGCTCAGAAATGAAAAGTTGTGGCAGGCGGGAGAAATAAAAAACTATCAATCGAGACTTACACATATCATACGCGAGTACATCGAAAATCGCTACTCCATACCTGCCTTAGAAGTCACAACGGACGAAATTGTCAAAAGGGTAAGAAACGTCGTGTTGTCAGGAAATCTTATAAATTCCATGGAACGTGTACTAAGGGTAGCTGATCTTGTCAAATTTGCAAAAGCGACTCCGGATTTGGCAATACATGAACAATTTATGGAAGAGGCGCTGCATTTCGTCCGTGAAACTAAAGAGACGGAGCAAAAAACAGAAGATGCGACAGGAGGAATGACTGGGACAAATAAGGAAATCAAGGCAATATGAATGAGCTGTTTTCCATGTTTCATTTTGTCAATCCAGAGGCTTTTGCGCTTTTGATATTGCTGCCGCTGGCTGTTTGGTATCAGAAAAAGAGAAAGAACCGGTCCTACACAGTATTTATTATTTCGTCATTGCAGGGTATGGAAACCCATCGTTCATGGCGCAGTAGGTTGTATCCCTATATACCTTTATTGAGGGCCTTTGCATTTATATTCACCGTCGCGGCACTGGCACGCCCTCAACTTACATTGAAGGAGGAAGAGGTTAAGGCGGAAGGCATCGACATCATCATGGTCATGGATATATCGAGTAGTATGCTGGCACAAGACTTTAAACCAGACAGGTTGGAAGTCAGTAAATTGGTGGCCAAGCAATTTGTAGATAAGAGAGCATTTGATAGGATAGGACTCGTTGTTTTTGCCGGTGAAAGTTTCACGCAATGTCCGTTGACGACGGATCACAGGGTAGTCAAGGACTTTCTCGATGCCCTGCAATGCGGACTCCTCGAGGACGGCACAGCTATAGGTATGGGACTGGCCTCAGCTGTCAACAGGCTAAAAGACAGTGAAGCGAAAAGTAAGGTGGTAATATTGCTTACGGACGGGGTCAACAATTCGGGGTACATTAAGCCGATGACAGCAGCTGAAATTGCTCAAGAATTGGATACCAAGGTCTATACCATCGGCATCGGTACTCGCGGCCAGGCCCTTTCACCGGTGAGCCGCAGAAGCGATGGGCGCTATATTTTCGGTATGGCCAACGTGGAAATTGATGAGCGCCTATTGAATGAAATTGCACAAATGACGGGGGGGAAATACTACAGGGCAACGGACCAGACAAGCCTGGAAGCAATCTATGAGGAAATTGATCAACTTGAAAAGACAGAAATGGAAATTACCACATATAGAAGATACAGCGAGGAGTTCAGAAGATTTCTCATTTTCGCGATTGGTCTTATGGGTACAGATATGGTTCTTCGGTGGACATTTTTTAGGCGGTTGCCTTAAAAGTTTGCTACAATTAAAATTTGTTCATGTTTCGATTTGAACATCAGGAATACATCAATATGCTGTGGGTGATCCCAGTGCTGATAGGAATCTACCTTATCTACGTGTATTACCGCCGAACACGTATTTCAAGACTGGGAGATACTCATCTTGTCAGGAGGTTGGTGCCGGGATTGGCGCAGCTGAGGAACCACGTTAAAGCAATATTGCTTTTTTTGTTGATTGCCACGCTCATCGTGGCTTACGCCAATCCCCAATGGGGCAACAAAAAGGAAAAAGTTACAACGGAGAGTTCGGATATTTATATCGCCCTGGACATTTCGCAGAGTATGATGGCTGAAGATGTCTCACCAAATCGACTGGAAAGGGCTAAACGTCTAGCTCAAAACATAGTCAAAGCGCTGAAGGGAAACCGTATCGGTATTATTTTATTTGCAGGAAATGCCTACCTGCAAATGCCTTTGTCAACTGATTATTCCGCTGCCCTGCTGTTTATTTCCAGTGCCAATACCCGTCAGGCAGCCACACAAGGTACAGCAATAGGAGAAGCCATAGACCTGGCTTTAAGGGCCTATGAACCCGGCAAGGCCAGCCAGAGAGCTCTGATTATATTGACTGACGGAGAAAATCACGAAGAAGAAGTGCTTACGAAGGCCACTGAAGCTTCGTCGGCAGGATTGCATATCTACACGGTTGGAGTGGGTACTGAAGAAGGTACCTTTATTCCTTATACCACGCAAGGTCGTGAATTATTCAAGAGAGATGACGATGGCAATCCGGTCCAGAGCGCCCTCAACCTGGTAATGATTGAAGAGCTAGCCAAGGCAGGTAATGGAAAGTCATACCTTGTCGGTCAGGGAAACGAGGTGGTAACGGGATTGCAAGAAGCGATAGCAACACTTGAAAAACAAGAAGTCGAGCAGCGGTCGTTTACGGATTTTGCCAGCTATTTTCAATACCTTTTGATCTTTGGAATTATTTTAATGACTGTTGAGTTTATCATACCAGAGAGAAGGAAAACTGCTTTTTAAAAATGAAATGTATTCTTTTTTTCATCTGTTACCTGATAGGTGCCGCCTACCTCTATGGGCAATCGGCACACAAGCTTTTGAGGCAAGGTGACAGGGCGTACAATGGAGATGATTTGACCCTCGCCGAGGAAAGCTACCGCAAGGCGCTTGAGAAGAGAAGATCTTTTAAAGGTGCTTTTAATCTGGGCAATTCGGTATATCGACAGGACAGGTTTGATGAGGCTGCCCAACTGTTCGGCAACGTTGTCGAAGGGACAGATTCGAACATTGAAAAAGCCCAGGCTCAATATAACCAGGGTAATGCCCTATTAAAGAGCGGTAAAGGTGATGAAGCAATTGCATCCTATAAGAGAGCCCTTGAAGCCAACCCGAATGATCCCGATATCCTGAAAAATCTATACATCGCCAAAATGATGCAGCAACAACAACGTCAACAGCAAAATCAACAGGATAAGAAACAGGATAATAGTCAGCAACAGGACGAACATCAAGAGGAAAGTCAACAGCAGAATCAGGATCAACAAAATGGCCAGGATTCGAGGCAACCATCAGACGTCAACAGTGAAGGGCAAAGAGAAGGAGAGGCCCCTCAAAACCAGGATTTGAGTAAGGAGGATGCCCTTAAGCTTTTGCAGGTTATAGAGAACGAAGAAAAGAACGTCCAGGAAAAATTGCGAAAAACCAGTGGCAAAAAGAATAAACCCAAAAAAGATTGGTAAAATAAAATCTATATAAAACCCGGGCTTATCATGAAAACTGTATTGACAGTACTTTTCATCATGTTTTTTGTGGGTCATTCCAACGGGCAGGAAGGCATTTTCAGCGTGTCTATGGATAAAGACACTTTGATGATGTACAATTTATTGGAAGTAACTTTTTCCCTGGAGAATATTCACGGAGATTTTATTCCTCCGGAATTCAAAGGTCTTCGGGTTATCAGCGGACCCAATGTTTCAAGTCAGTTCAATATGTTCAACGGGCGGATCACACAGAAAGCGACTTACACCTATTATCTCGAACCTTTGCAGCCAGGAGTAGCCGAGATCACTGCAGCAGGCTTGAATGATGGCACGACAGTTTTACAAACATCACCCTTGAAGATTGTGGTTCTCGCCAACCCCGGCGGCATTACTCAACACAAAGGTCGGTATACTTTCGAGCAAAGACTGACCTTTCGGGATACGGCAGCAATGCGTACAGACACGCTTCGTGCGAAACTCAAAAATATCCAAAAGAAAAAAATTTGAATGGGCCGATGGTGGTTTGCAGCATATTGTATACTTGTCTCGAGCCTGATGTTGACGGGGCAGGAGGTGAAATTTTCGGCGTCTACTGATGCCCGTGAAATTATAGCAGGCAATTACTTCCAGGTGACCTTTACCCTGGAAAATGCCAAAGGTGGTCGATTTGAGGCCCCTTCCTTTGAGGGCTTTGACATATTGTCCGGTCCAAACCGTTCGTCACAAATGTCCATAGTCAATGGACAGGTAAGTCAGAAAATCTCTTTTAGTTATACGTTGACAACAGATAACCCGGGATCGTACAGTATCGGTCCTGCGAGAATAGAGGTAGACAATGGCACGATGGAATCACAAGCGGTAGCCATTCAAGTATTGCCTCCTGATCCGAATGCGAGATCTCAACAAAACCCTGAATCTGAAAACTTTATTCGCTTGGAGATCAGTGATGACATGGTGCACATAGGACAGCAGGTCACGCTGAAATATGTATTGTACACCACTGCGGATGTACGATCATTTAATTTTACCCGGCTTCCTCAGTTTGATGGGTTTTTTGCCCAGGAAATTCAGAATTATACAGATCGGCCTGTTCAGGTTGTGGAAAATGGAAAACAGTATGTCCGTCGCACCATCAAAGTGATCGCCCTGTTTCCGCAACAGAAAGGAATATTTGAGATAGAAGGGGCAAAGGTTAATATCGGGATAGCGTCTAAGGGATCCAGGAGTAGTTTCTTTTTCAATACCTATTTAAAGCCTGTAGCTCTAACTACAGAGTCAACCCATATCCAGGTGGTCGATCTGCCAGGTGGTAACCCATCGTCCTTCAGTGGTGGCGTTGGAAAGTTTGAATTGGCGACGTCGCTTGACAAAACGACCATTCAGCGCGATGATGCCATCACCCTGACGTTGCAAATTAGAGGAGACGGCGACAACAAGTTTATACAGGCTCCTGAACAACCCTTTTTCAGCGATTTTGAAGTGTATGATCCGAATCTCTTGCGTGAACAGACCGTAGTGCGGGGCGGGAGAATAGAGTTGACCAAAACTTTTGAATACCTGCTCGTTCCTCGCCGTCCGGGAAAAATCAGCTTCAAACCCGAATTGAGTTATTTTGATATCGACAGCAACACCTATGTCACCCTTTATGGCAATGAATACGTCGTTGAGGTCTTACAGTCTGTCGAAAGAAGAGTGGCGGAATTTGATGAGCAAGAAATCGTTCTGCCCCCCATGTTTTCAGTCACGCGGCTCAAAAAAAAGTCGGATTATTTCTATGGTTCAACAACTTTTTGGGTAGCCAACGGTGCCCTGGCATTTGGTTTTTTAGGTCTTCTGTTGGTCCGTCAGGTTAAAAACAAGAGAGATGCCATCGATCCATCTTTAAAGCGATTTGATAAGGCTAAAAAGATGGCCATTAAGACGCTGCTGACTGCAAAGCAATCGCTCGAAGCAGGTGATACCAACGCATTCTATGCCAATCTAAGGAAGAGTATCCTCGCCTACATCGCAGATAAAACATCCAACCCGTCTGCACAATTGACCAAAGATGACGTGAAAGTTCTTTTATCGAACAACCAATTGGGTGAAATAATGGACGAAGTCATTTTGCTGCTTGAAAAAGGAGAACAGGCGCTCTACGCTCCGCTTCAACCTGGAGGAGAATCCGAATCGTACGAATTGGCGGTGGATCTTATTAAAAAAATGGAGACGGAGTTTAAAAAGTAATTAGGATTACGGCATGAGCGAGTATCTTTGCGGGCTCATTAAGCATCCGGGACAATGAGAAAAAAGATAAAGCAGATACTGCGAAATCCCGAGTTGGGTAAGGAGACGGTCGTATGTGGATGGGTCAGGACCTTCCGAAACAACCAGTTCATAGCATTGAATGATGGCAGCTGCCTTAGCACTTTGCAGCTGGTCGTTGACAGGGATCAATGGGAGGACTCCGTATTAAAAAGAATAACGACTGGTGCAGCGATAAAAGCGCGTGGTGTCATCGCCGAATCTTTGGGAGGAGGGCAGGACGTAGAAATGTTGGTTAAAGACCTGGAGATTGTTGGTGATTCCGATCCGGAAAAATACCCCTTGCAACCCAAGCGACACAGTCTTGAATTTCTGCGTGAAATTGCCCATTTGCGGTTCCGGACGAATACTTTCGGGGCGGTGTTCCGGGTTCGTCATGCGTGCTCATTTGCGATACACGAATTCTTTAATAACCGGGGGTTTGTATACATACATTCACCTATTATTACAGGTTCTGATGCCGAAGGGGCGGGTGAAATGTTTAAAGTGACAACCTTTGATCTTGACAATATTCCGCGGGATGACAAGGGCGGCATTGACTATAAAAAGGATTTCTTCGCCAAGGAAACGAATCTCACCGTATCGGGACAACTGGAGGCAGAACTGGGAGCATTGGCACTCAGCGATGTTTACACTTTTGGGCCCACCTTCCGAGCGGAAAATTCAAATACTTCTAGGCACCTGGCAGAATTCTGGATGATAGAACCTGAGATTGCCTTTGCTGACATAAAAGACAATATGGACCTGGCAGAGGATATGCTCAAATACATCATTCAATATGTGATGGACCACTGTGGGGAGGATTTGGCTTTTTTGGAAAGGAGACTGATACAGGAGGAAAAATCAAAGCCACAGCACGAGCGATCGCCGATGCCTCTTCGGGAGAAGCTTCAGTTTTGTCTTGATAATGCCTATGAAAGATTGACCTATACGGAGGCCATTGACATATTGATGAATTCCAAACCCAACAAAAAGAAGAAATTTCAATTTGTCATCGAAGAATGGGGGCCTGACCTTCAATCCGAGCATGAGCGGTATCTCGTAGAGAAGCATTTTAAAAAACCGGTGATCCTGACAGGATATCCTGCCCAGATTAAGGCATTTTACATGAGGTTAAATGACGACGGGAAGACAGTTGCAGCGATGGATATTTTATTCCCCGGAATCGGCGAGATTGTAGGAGGTTCACAAAGAGAAGAACGCCTTGAGGTGTTGGAACGTAAACTGGAAGAATTCAATATTCCCAGGCACGAAATGGATTGGTTTCTCGACACCCGACGATATGGATCATGCCCTCATGCTGGCTTCGGTTTAGGATTTGAGCGTATGGTTATGTTTGTTACCGGGATGAACAACATCCGGGATGTGATACCATTTCCGCGATTTCCTGGTAATGCAGATTTTTAGAAAGGAAGATCGTCAAAATCTTCCGCAGCCGTTTCTGTTTTCAGTTCATCAGAGGGATTAGGCCATGAGGCTTCTTCCGGTACATTGGGAGAAGAAGATTCTTCGCGGGTCACCTTCCAGGCTTTGATATTGGTATACCACCTGCCATTGTATTCGCGGCTTTCAATGTCGATACTGGCCGTCAATTCTTCACCTTCCTGGATGTTGAAAGCATCGATGTTGTTTCCCCACATCGAGATGCATACTTTCCTAGGATAATTACCTGGTATTTCAAGGATGAACTCCTGTTTTCTCCATGTTCCGTTGGCTCCCTGTCCCGACTGTTCGGGTAATATCTGAATTACTTTTCCTTTGATTTCCATCAATCGAAAGTAACGGTTTTCTCTAAAACTTCATTTCCCCGGCGGATTTTGACCAAAACTGTCTCTCCAGGACTGAATTTGTCCAAAAGATTCATATAGGCTTCCATGCCGTCAACGGGATATTCTCCCATTTGAATGACTACATCGCCTTTTTCGATTCCCGCCTTTGCTGCAGGCCGGTCAGGTCTTACCCCATCTATTTTCATTCCGTCACCCTCAAAGAGGTAGTCCGGCATAACGCCCAAAGTGACTGCAAAACTTCTGCGGCTCTGTTGATCTGCATCCACAGTCTCGGTAAAAGCAAGCTTGACATCATCATCGAGCTTTGCGATCAGTTTCTCGATATACTGCAAGACCATTGACATGCCGGAGTAGTTGATCTTTTCTTCATCGTCTGAAGGTTTGTGATAATCTTCATGCTGCCCAGTGAAAAAATGCAAGGCAGGTATTTCCGAGGTATAGAAAGAGGAGTGATCAGAAGCCCCAAGACCACCTTCAGATTTTACAATGGACAATCCTTTCACCTTGATTTTGTCGAGGATGTCCCACGAGGGAGAAGTTCCCGTTCCATTGATCGCAAGTTTGCGTTCCTCTTTAAGCCTGCCGATCATGTCCATATTGATCATATAACTTACGGAGGCAAGCTCGACTGTGGGATTTTTGGTGAAATAATTGGACCCCCAAAGTCCATGCTCTTCGCCCGAAAAAGCAATGAAGAGGTAATTGTTCGCAGTGTGATTTTTCTTCAATTTCTCGGCCAGGTACAACATACCCGCCACACCGCTTGCATTGTCATCGGCACCATTGTGGATGGCTGGTCCTTCGGCATGTAATGATCCGAATCCGCCATATCCGAGGTGATCGTAATGGGCGCCAATCACTATGGTATGGTCTCCACCGTGGTCGAGGTAACCAATGACATTGCGGACAGTTATCTCTCCGTCATCTGAGAATTCCGTAGCATGAGGATTGTCTTTGTTCTTTACTTTAAAATCCTGGAAATAACCCACAGTTCCCCTGGGTTCAAGGCCGAGGGCCATCATCCGGTTTTTTATGTATTCGGCAGCCAGTTTTTCGCCTGCTTCACCTGTTGCACGTCCCTCCAGTGCATCCGAGGCCAGGTATTCGATATCGCGTTCCATCTGGGTCCTTTCAGACTCAGGAGATGTACTGATCCTCGAGCTGCTGCACGCAGAGAATATCAATATGGCAACAAGTATGGAAGTAAGCCATCCGGAGAATTGGTAAAAGGAAGTTTTCAAAGTAGAGCTTTTTAAATTCGGTAATCCTATTTTTGCACCCCAAATGTAATCAGCTATGGACCAATTATTCAAGTTACTTTCAATGTTA
>JBFKOL010000049.1:0-17937 GCA_041628815.1 Saprospiraceae bacterium
GAAAGTAAAGCCACTCGTGATCAATGGAAAGAAACAGGCACGTACAATCCAGTTACCCGTCGTGATAAAATAACGAATCCTGAGGCTGGACCCATACCATTTAAATGTAACCATAGATATTGATGATCAGGTGCTTTCGGGCACTTGATCTTGTCTATTGGTGAGAAATTGTAAGTTAGCCTAAGAAGTACTTAGCACTGGTGTAGATGTACCTAATAGAGCTTCATGGTTACAAAACTTATTAACCAAACATTCTTGTCATGCGCTGTCTTTTCTTTTTATTGTTTACTTGCCTTTGCTTGATAACCTGCCTTGAGACGGCTGCACAGGTCGATAGCCTCAAAGCGATCCTGGAAAGGGAAACTTCTTCAAAAGCCCAAGTCAGCCTGTTGCGTCAGCTGGCTGAAGCCACCGTTGCTGAAGGTGGGATGCAATCACTAAGTTATGCCGAGCAAGCACTGGAAACCGCCATGGATATTGCTGATGAAAGGGTCCGGGCTGAAGTCTTGTTACAAATTGCCCGGTCGTTTTATGATATAGGTCTGAATGAAACCGCATTAAACGCCGGTGAGGCATCCCTGCGTTTGTGCCGTGACCAGGGTTATCCCAAGTTGGAAGTAGATGTCCTGTACCTTCAGGGCAGCATATATTACGGCATTGGTGATCTCACCGAAAGCCGGTCCCGTTACCAGCAGTGTCTTTCTATAAGCGAATTCAATGACTACCGAGAAGGCATTGCCAAGGCATCCAAGGGTCTTGGTGACCTAGCCGAAACCTCTGGTGACTACGATGCGGCTCTTACGTTCATTGAACGCAACTTATCCATAAGTATAGAAGTAGGCGACAAGCTCGGACAAATGAGCGCACACAATGACCTCGGCCGCATCAATGAAGCCATAGGGTCCACAGAAAAAGCACTCGAAAGCTACCTCCAGGTCCTGCGCCTGGGGGAGGAAGAAGGCAACCACCGGGTGATGGGCGTCGCCAATGGCAATATTGGAAGCCTCTACCTGATCCAGAAAAACTATCCAAAAGCCAAGGAATATGCCTTCCTGTGTCTCGACAACTACATTAAAGCCGGCAACAGGAGAGGAGAGGCCTTCGCGTACCAGGATATTGCCCAAGTGTTAAAGATGGAAGGAAGCTACGATGAGGCGCTGGAATACTACCATAAAGCGCTTTCCATGCGGACGGAGATGGGAGACAAACGCGGACTGTCGTTTACCTACTATGGTATGGGTAACCTACACGAGCGGAGAGAAGAATGGAGCCAAGCGCAGGAATACTACGAAAAGAGCTATGCCTTGCGTGAAGAGTTAGGCTTTAAAATGGGCATGTCCTCTTCTCTTTCAGCTCTCGGCAAGGTGAGTATGAATGCCGGACAATACAATCGGGCGCTTACCTATTTCAAGCGGGGTCTGGCTCTTGCACAGGAAATCGGCGGCATAGAAGAAATCATGCAGGCCTATGGCGCTCTTGCTTCGTATTATGAAAAAACGGGCGATTACCGGAATGCCTTTGCCTACCAAAAGCTATTCCAGGATACGCGCGACAGTCTTTTCAATGAAGATCAGAACAGGCAGTTTGCCAATATGCAGACTTTATACGAGACTGAAAAGAAAGAAAAACAGATCCTTGAGCAGGAGAATGACATCCTCGAGCTCGAAAACTCAAAAGCAAAAATTATGTCACAGAGAAATTACCTGATGGGTGGCAGCCTGGCTGTCGGCCTGCTGGGATTATTTGGTTTCCAGTGGAATAAAGTGCGCAAGGAGCGTAACGATAAGATTGCCTTTGCGGAGGCGCTCATCTTTGCCCAGGAAGAAGAGCGAAAGCGGATCGCCCGCGACCTGCACGATGGCGTAGGCCAGTCCCTGCTCCTTATTAAAAAACAAATTGAAAAAAATACGGCTACCACCCTGGAAAATCAAAACCTCATCACCACCGCCCTGGAGGAGGTGCGGTCGATTTCCCATGACCTGCACCCGTTTCAATTAGAGAAGTTCGGGGTAACAACTGCCATCAATGAGGCCATCCTAAAGGTAGAACGATCGACGGATGTTTTTATCACCCGGGAGATCAATAACATCGATAACCGTCTCTCGGAAAAAGCCGAAATCAACCTGTACCGCGCTGTCCAGGAGGCATTGAGCAATGTTGTCAAACATGCTGATGCTACCGCGGCAAAGGTAGAAGTGCGGCAGGCAGATGACTGGATTTCGGTCCTTATCCGGGACAACGGCAAGGGCTTTGACCACGAGATGGCCGTCACCACATCGAAAAGCCTGGGTCTGCGTACAATGAATGAGCGATTGTCGGCCGTCGGCGGCAAACTGGGAATACGGAAAAATGAGCCCAGGGGCACCATAATCGAAATGACGGTCCCTGTTGTTTGAATATAAAATGATAAGTTGCTAATCAAATAGTCTTCATGCCGATACGCGTTTTCAATGCTGACGATCACCCTATCCTTAGAAAAGGCGTGTCCGACCTACTGCGTGAAACAGAGGATATGGAATGGGTGGGCAGCGCAGCTGATGGAAACGAAGCTATGAATAAGATACGGGCCTTGAGGCCCGATGTGGCCGTCCTAGATATCGAAATGCCGCATTGTTCGGGGACCCATGTTGCTGAAACTCTTTTAAAAGAAAATATAGGTACTGAGTTCATTCTTCTCACACTTTTCAAGGATGAAACCTTGTTTCACAAAGCCATGGATCTTGGCATCAAAGGCTACCTCCTTAAGGAGAGCAGCGAAAAGGAAATCCTTGATTGCATCCGTGCGGTTTACAGCGGTCTTCCCTATGTCAACCCGGGGCTAACACATTTTCTGATCAACCGGAAAAAAGAAAAAAGTATTCTCGAAGTATTGTCTGACCATGAGATCAACATCCTCAAGCTGATTGCACGACAAAAGACTTCTACCGAGATTGCCGACATGCTCTTCATCAGCCCCAAGACCGTCTCCAATCACCGCAGCAACATCAGCAAAAAACTCAACCTCTCGGGTGAGCAGAATGCGCTGTTGAAGTGGGCGTTGGAAAACCGGGATTTGTTGGGGTGACATTGTCTGCAACCTGAATCATCCATGATGACTTAGTACGAACAATCCGGGGCATACTCCCCTTCCCAGGTGCGGAAATAGCGGTAGCCGTTCATGAACAATTTGGTGTCTTCCCTCCATTCGAGGTTAAAATATTTTTTAGTCCCGTCATGAAATAACAGGACGAGTTGTGTTTGATCGGTCGTAATAATATCCCAGGTTCCATGACCCTTTGCCTGGTGGCTGCTAACGGCTGTGCGCCCCAAGCCACCAGCGGACATGAAACTTTGATCATAATATCTAAAGAATCCTTCCTGGCACAGGTGAATCTCGGTAGACATATTGTAACCGCCGCCATCTGCCCCTCCGGAATTGTATGACTCCATGAAGGTAAGACGTGTCCCGGACAACTGGTATTTCCAATCCTCAATCCGGCCTCCATTGGAGGTGCCTGCAGGGGACGAGGCTGTGATTTCAGAAAACAGTATACTTTTTGCCACCTCCAATGCGAGGTTTTTATATCGGTCTTCCTGGTACATATCGGGTGTTGTAGCTGCGAGAACAGTGACGCCATTGCCAAAGGGGTTGACCTTACCAATAACAAAGGAGTGAACAGGGTTGTATTCCAGCGTACCATCAAATCTGCCCATGACCATATCGTTGTCTTTAGATTCGATCACCGCAGCAGGCCGAAGTACCGTTCCACCACCTAGGTCCATACCCTGAGCTGCTTCCGATTTCATTTCCTGTATACTGTAAGGCCTGTCATGTGGTATAAGAACGATAAGCCCGGGAACTTCCATGCTACCCATCACATAGACACTACCACTTTCCTGACCAACCCAGCCTTGAGGTATTTCAAATGAAAGACCCAACTGTTCATAGGTGATGGTGCCGGTTTGTTGGGTACAAAGTACATTGCAAAAATATTGAATGAAGAAGTAAGTGATCGATGTGCACAGATAGCGAAGAATAGTCCCTGACATGGCAAACGGTATTTTTAATAAGGTAAGGAAATCCGCTGAAATACGGACGACTCGTTGGGATGTAGAATCAGGACATTGTACATGAGACATTGAGTCAGGGACGAGTGATGGGTAAGAATTATGCTGTACATATGAACAGGAAAAGACTTTTAGGTTTAGAATACTTTCAAAGTTTAGTAAACCTAAGCTGTACTCATGGCTTTTTAGGCTTTAACCAATAGATTATAGGAGAGACACAGAAGAAGGCATAATTTGCAAATGATTGTATAGAATCAGTCTTGTTGGAAATTCCAAGAGTTGATGACTGGAATAGGTAGTTGGCCCGAGAAAATGAAACAAACTCACCTACTGTTGATGAATGCATCAATTCTGATTATTGATGTTTTTGCCTAACCGTTTAATCCACAATCGGACCAAAGGAGATTAAAGAAATAATCATCAACCGTATTTAAATCAATCTAAAACAAGATTTCAATTTCAGGAAAAATGACTTTTCAGATCATTGAGCAGCGCCTGGTAAATCGGATTACAAAAATCGGCAACACCACCACTTTTATCAGCTTCCCATTTTGAGGTCCACAAGACAAAGGTGGAATTGTCATCTGTCACTGGATAAACGGTAATTGAGCCTACATATCCTTCCATGTTATCTTTAGAAAGGTCAGCAGGACCATCGTCAATACTGTAGGTTAAGGATTTGGAAGCTTCATCTACCGAAAGCAAGGTTTCAGGAATGCCCCCGTTAAGCACACGTTTTGCGCCTACTTCATTGGGGCCTTTATCACCTACTATGTCAAGTGAAGTGATAACATTCTTACTCCACGACCAATCGTGAAAATTTTTCAATGCATTCCACACCTCACCGGCAGGAGCATTAATGACAGCGGTATTGTAACATCCCATGTTTAAATTTTGAAAGGGTGATTGAATATATAGCCTCAATGTAGGTGAATTACCCATGGAATATCACAATAGATCAAGAAGATTATAGAATTTGTCTTCTGACTTTCATTTAGGTGTAGTAATTACAGAAGCCGCAGAATTATTGATCTGTCAAGAAATACAGTCTAAACGGACAATATTCTTCCAGCCAAATATTTCAATTGAAGCTCAATAGCCTTAGCCTGGAACCGTGCATTGTTATAGCCCATTTCGTTGTTCATGAGGTTGAGTTGTGCCTGGCGGAACTCTACGGACGTGACCTGTCCAGCATTGAATAGTTCCTCGGTGCGTTGTAGATTCAGTTGGCTTGTGACCAAATTGTTCTCTTCCACCTTCATGACAAAGAGTGCATTTTGAAAAGCATCCCACGTGTTTTCAATATCGCGTATAAGGGATAGCAATAGCTGTTCCTTCTGTAGATCAAGGTTATTCAATTCGACTTGTACGATATCCCGTTGAATGGCGCGTTGACCACCGTCAAACAGGTTCCATCCTAGATTGATTCCGAGATTCAACCCGTTGCTTGTAGATGAGGTAAAGAACGACTTGGAAGGATTTTTCTGATAGGCGTAACTGATTCCTGCGCTGGTGCCGATCCGGGGTTTTTTCTGTGCTTCCAGGATGTCTATATCCATCCTGTTGATGACCTTGTTTTGTTGGATTAACAGCAGTTGGACGTTGTTTTCGAGTGCTTCTTCGATCAGTATCATTTTATTGAGAGAGGGTTCGTAGTCCACATCTTTGTTGATAACAAAATCATTGTTGACATCGACACCCATGATGATATTCAGGTCGCGCTTGGCATTGGTCAATTCTGTTTTTGCATTGAGGAGGTTCACGCTGTCTCGACTCACATCCACCTGGGCATTGAGCACATCGATTCGAAGCCCCTGGCTGTATTCATACCGGATTCTTGCTCGTTCCACCCGTTTCTTTGACAGATCCACGGCATTTTCGAGTACGGCCACATTTTCTGTCAATTGGGCGACCAGGTAGTACTGGTTGTAGAGCTGTAAGACGGTGTTTTCCATAGTTTGCCTGAGTTCGAGATCGGCAAGTGCCACGAATTCCGACAATTGTTCATAGGCCTTGTCACGGACCTGGTCATAGATTACGTAGTTGGCATCCACGGAGGCTCCCACGCCATAGGTGAGTGCATATCCTGTCTCCGCAACCATGCCGTTACTGAAGTTTTGGGTGGAGGCTCCAAAAGAAGCACTTGGACCCAGGGTGGCATCGACTGTGGGGTAGTAACCATTGTTTGCTTTAGAGGTGTTCAGTTCTGCTATGTTGATCGCATTATTGCCCATCCGGATTCCGAAATTATTTTCCAGGGTGACCAGAACGGCTTCATCCGTCCTCAGTACGGGCTGAGCCTGGAGGCTTGTTCCCAAAAGGATGAACACCAAGATGACAAGCGGTGAATTGGATTTCATTTTGGTAAAGTTTCAGTAAAAATATTACTCGACATAAGCGTCATTTTCCTTGACGACCCTTTCCAGGTCTCTACCTTCTACCCATTTTCCTGTACGGAGCCAGAAAACCGATCGCTTGGTGGAATTGCTTACCGAAAGGAGCAATGGCAGTAGGAAGAGGGTTAGGAATGTCGCGAAGCCTATACCATAGGCCACGGATATCGCCATGGGGATCAGGAATTGTGCTGAAAATCCTTTTTCAAAGATCAGCGGTGCCAGTCCTGCAATCGTCGTCAGGGAGGTCAGGAAGATGGCCCTGAAGCGCTGACTTCCGGCGGCAACGAGCCCTTCTTCAAAAGAAAGCCCATCGGCCAATAAGGTGTTGAACTTTTTAATCAGTACGAGGCCGTCATTTACCAGGATACCTATTAGGGCAACGATGCCCAGGAAGGACAGCATATTGATAGCCATTCCGTGGATCCAGTGACCCCAGGCCACCCCTACGAGGCTGAATGGAATCATAACAAACAGCATCAAGGGCTGAGAATAGGTCCTAAAAGTAAAGGCTATGATGACATACATGAGGATGAATATGCCAGGCAGTACATTTTGCATGGCTCCCTGTATCTGTCCTACCTCCCTGTTTTGTCCTTCGTAAAGAGCGCTTACTCCAGGATACTTGGCCAGCACTTCGGGCATAATGTTATCCCTGACCGTTGCAAGCATTTCCGAAGCGCTGTCCTTGATATCTTTGAGATCCGCTTCAACGCGGATTTCTCGCTTGCCATCGAGGTGGTTGATAGCCACCTCACCCCTTTCAATCGTATAGGTCGCAATTTCAGATAGCGGAACACGGGCCCTGCCAGGAGTGACGATACGCATATCGTCGAGATCGAATATGGAACTTCTTTCGGTCCGGTCATAGCGTACCCAAACGCGGATTTCATCTCTTCCACGCTGAAAACGCTGAACGGGTGCACCAAAAAAGGCACTGCGCACCTGTGTCATGACATCGTTCAGTGTCAGGCCGAGGAGATAGGCGTTGTCTTTAAGCTGTAGCCGGATTTCTTTGATACCTTCCGGATCGTTGTCCGAGACATCCTTGAGTTGGGGCATGGCATTGAGGCGCGCTTTTAGGTCTTCGGTGGCCGCTTTGATTTCTGAAATATTGTTGCTGATCAGTGAGACCGATATCGGTTTACCACCAAAGGTGTTGCCCGAGCCGTATTCGATCGATTCGATACCCATAATGGGTCCAACGGCTTCTGATACGGCATTGGCCACCTGGCTCGCATTGACGGTGCCGCGGTTTTCTTCCGGTTGCAAGTTGATGGTGAGTACTGCTGAAGATGTGCTGCCTCCAAAATCTTCGGACTGTCCCGGGGGCCCGTTTTGTATACCCGTCGTTGATCCTATACGACGTATCGTATTGATGATAAGACTGTGGCCGTTATCGAGTTCTTTGGAGAGTTCTTCATTGACTTCCCACGTTATATCTTCGATCATGGTGATGATGGAATCCGTGATGACTTCACTGGTTCCTTGCGGCATCCTGAGGCTGATGGTTACCTGGTCACTTTCAACGGGTGGAAAGAAAGTGGCCTTGATGATGCCCCCGGCAAATGCACCCAGGGTAATAATGAACATGGCCACCGGTATAGCGAATCCCAATATCCTGTTATGCAGAAAAAAGCGGAGAGACGGGACATACAATTTGTCGCGGATCCAGAAAATGAACTTTTCAGCCCAACGGTTGATGAGAAAACCTGTCGGTCCTTTTTTCATGGCCCTGGAATGAGCCACGTGTGCCGGAAGGATGATAAGTGCCTCTACCAGCGAAATGAGCAGGATGATGGTTACGACCCTGGATATTTCTCCGAAAAATACGCCCAGCATGCCGGGCAGGAAGAAAAAAGTCGAGAAAGCGACAATGGTGGTTAAAATGGCTGAAACAATGGGAGGTATCACCTCCATTGTACCATCGATGGCAGCCTTCGCGGGACTTTTACCTTGCTGAAAATGGTAGTAGATGTTTTCCCCGATAACGATACCGTCGTCTACGAGAATACCGATGACCAGTATCAAGCCGAAGAGCGAGATTACATTGATGGTCATAAAGGACGGGGCAAAGATGAAGAGGCCGAAGAAAGACACAGGCAGCCCTACCGCTACCCAGAAAGCCACCGAAGGTTTGAGAAAGATGCCCAGAAGGATCAATACCAGGAAGATACCGAGTCCGCCGTTTTCGATAAGGAGGCTGAGGCGTTGTTCAAGAGCGACGGTGCGGTCGTTGGCCACTTTTAATTGGACATTGTCGTATTTCTGGTTGTACTCTTCGATGTATGCCCTTGTATCTTCTGCGGCAGCGATGAGATCTTCGGAGTTGGTGGTCGATACCGTCAGCTGGATGGCATTCTGGCCATTCATATAGAGCCTGTCCGGACTTTCCGACCACTTATCCCTTACTGTGGCTACATCTCTCAGGCGGATGATATTGCCCGTGTTGTCGGCGCGAACAGGTATGAAGTCCAGTTCGTCGCCATAATAGGACCGGTTGTTGGCCCTGATGAGGTATTCTTCGTCATCGGTCTTAATATTGCCCCCGGTGGTTAGGATGTTGGCCTGGGCTACGGCCCGAGCTACCTCAGCAAAGGTGATGTCATAAGCGCGGAGATCCGTTTCGCGAACGGCTATTTCGATTTCTTCCGCGGGAAATCCCGAAAGTCCGACTTGCGATATGGAAGGCAGGGCCCTAAGATCCGTTTCTATATTACGGGCAATTTGTTTCAGCGTTTTCAGGTCGACGCCTTCGCCGCTGACCGTAAAGCTAAGAGCCTCATTGAGGACGTCCACTTTTGAGACGACGGGCGGTTCCATCTCCGGCGGAAACGACGGCACGCGGTCCACTGCGTTTTTAACATCAGCTAAAAGCACGTCAATGTCGAAATCCCTGAATCCTTCGACCGTAATGGTAGCACCATTTTCGCGAGAAGTGGAGGTAACCCTGTCAATGCCGAGGAGACCCCTTAGATTATCTTCAATTTTGAGTACGATACCTTCTTCGATTTCTTCCGGTGAAGCGCCCGGGTAGGTGATGGTGATGGTGATGAAGTTGGTTTCTTGTAGGGGGAAGAAGGCCGATTTCGTATTGCGCAGACCCATGATGCCAAACAAAATGATGGTAAACATCAGTACGTTGACCGCTACGCTGTATTTGATGAAGAATGCCAGGATATTGCGCACGACGAAATTTTAGAGGTCTATGATTTCTACACGCATACCTTTGAATGCCCCTGGAACAGGCCGTGCTACCAGCCTGTCGCCGTCCGCAAGACCTTGCACCACGACTTCGCCTTCCTTGAAGTACACCGGGTTTACCGGTTTTGTGCCCAGTAGAGTGTCGAGTACCACATATACCTCATTACCTTCCAGCAGGAGTTTCCGATCGATCGTAAATGCGTCTTCTATTTGCTGTGCTTCCAGGTCTGCTTCGAGGTACATGCCCTCTTTCAGACCCTGTGCGCTTACGGCGATGAAGACGCGTATGGTTTGAGAAGCTTCATCTACGCGCCCATCCACACGGGCCACGGTTCCTATCCAGGACTTGGTTCGATTCAAGTTGTGAAGCCTGACTTTCTTTCCCCTACGGAGCAAATCCATATACGAGACATTGACTTTTACTTCCATCTCGTAAGCCCCGGTATTTATAAATGCCCCCAGGCGTTGACCATTGCGGACCAGGGCACCGGGGTTGACCAAGGCCTCCGTGAGCACGCCGCTGAATGGTGCGGTAATGACGTATTTGGCCAACCGTTCTTCGGCGGTCGAGATGTTGTGATACGTGGATTGAATGCCTCTTCCCAGGATGAAGAGTTTTTCTTTCTCAGTGACCGGATCGGGTAGAGGCACCAGTGGTTTTTGTGTATCAAAATTTCCTACGTATGCTTCCCAGGCCGGGAAGGATTCCGAGTAGTCCAGTTTGAGATCAGGAAGAAAAAGGACAATTTGGTTGAGCAGGTTGCTTTTGAGCGCTTCTATATTGGCGCGGTGTTCATCGCTGTTGATGCGCAACAGCACATCGCCTTTTTGGTAGAAGCTGCCGGGTTTGAAGGTATGGCTGGTGAATTCAAAGATACCGGTCACTTCTGCGAAGAGATCGATCCTGTCCTGTGCTACCAAAATACCGTTGGTGCTTACCGTTATCGGACTGGTCCGGTTTTGAACGGTGCGAACAGAAACGGGAGTTATGACCTTGGATATTACGGGCTGTGGCGCCTGGCGCATAGCTGCGAGTGTTTTGGCGATTCTTACAGCACCAACGATCAGCAGGACCCCTAGTAGCGAAGTAATAGTGATACGTATGATGTCTGATTTGGAGGGTCTTTTTTCCAAGAGATGGAGGACTAAAAGATGTACAATAGTTTTTGAACTTCAATACTACGGAATAGTTCAACAAGTGCGAGATGAATGTGGTTAAGGATTTTAATAACGAAGGGGCTAAAGGCAAAGAGGCGAAGACGTCATTTGCTGGAATAGCGAGGACATTTTTTACCAAACAGATGGGCGATTTGTGGAAGAGATCAAAGTTTTGAGGATGCCACAATGTCCTGATGAAGGCCCCCGGCCTCTCATCATGGACCGAATCTAGCACCCATTTCACTGCGCTAAACGATTAGACACAGAACGAAGTATCCCTTCTGTCCTGTAAAAAATCATGCACGGTTGTGATTATCATCATTGGCAGGAGGAGGGCGCCGATTTACATTTGTGGCGTTGCTGATATTGGCAATCATCACACGTCAGTTTGGCAACCGCGATAGTCGTCATTCCCCTCTAGTCAAATCTCAGGCCTCTAGGCGCAGATACGAAGATTTGACCACGGCAGACCAGAGACCTCACCAAAGTAAGCCAACCTTGACGTGCCAAATCAAGAACTATGAAAGTATTACCTAAAATTGGAAAATTTGTATCTGAGGATCGCAATTTCACCATTGAAATTACCAAAGCGGATCCGAAGAACAGTGACCTTGAAGTAAACTACAAGGCCAATTTCAGCCCTAAAGGTGCTTTTACACAAAAAGCCCAAAAAGGGCATTTCTACCATGTTCGCACAGGCAAAGCGCCATTTGCCATGGACGTTGAAGTCATCAACCGCCCAGAAGGACATGCTTATTGCATACTGGACAACTGGACCGGCGTGTATAAAGAAGACAACACCCTGTGGATGGAAGGCGCCCGTTCCTTTGTGAACGAAAATGGTGAAATAGAAACTTTGAATCTGGGCAGATTGAAGTTTTCACTGTCCTAACGATGTCGTCGACATTTCATGACCCTGCCATTAAAGTGCATGACCAAAGATTTATAAGGTCGTAATAAAGAGTGCTGCAGGTCATCATGAATAATTACTGCCAGGCAGGCTTCAGGAGAACAGGTCATATTTGACGTGTTTTTTGAGGCCACTGGCAGTTTTCTTGGGTGCTTTGTGTTAGTGCAGTTATTTTCTCAATCCCTGAATCATCAATCGTCCATAGGCCTTTCATTGGACCAGCGCTGTATCAATCATTTTAAGTACAGTTTCGGCTTTTCCCTTCAAATAGCTGAAAGCGTCCAGAGAGGACGTGATAATCCAGTAGTGGACTGCCACATTTCTTGTGAACACGTCTTTGTCTACAAGGATTTTTTGAGCGAGCGTGGGGTCATCCAATTTCCCGAATAGCTTTTCTGTTCTCCAGTCCAGAGCCAGGGCATCTGTATTCATAGTCATCTGTGCATCCTGGACCATGCCCCACTCGCTGTTGGTATTAACGGCCAGTTCGTAGCCTTCATAGATCAGGTACAGGTTAATGATGGACTCCCTGAGATTTTCGTCCCGGATGATCTTGAATTGGCCGGTACTCAATAAGTCGTTGTAGGTCGTTTTGTTGGTGCTCAGGGCTGGTAACATCCATCCCTTGTCAAAGTATCCTTTCCCTGCTTCTATGAGTCTCACATCATCTGTATCAGGATCATTTAGCGTAGTGGCAAAGGATTCCAGCAAGACAATCCTTTGCTCCATGCGTTGGATTTGTATGGATAGAGATGCCGTATCGGCCACTAATTCGCGTTGCAGTCTTTCGAGGTAGTTGATTTCGGATATTGAGTTGATCCTCGATTGATTCCAGTTGTTCAGCGACAGGGCGATGAGAATACCTAAGACGACGAGGGTAATTTCACCGAAGGCATAAATAAGATATTTTCTGGCACTACCGATGTTGTTTGCTGCTGTTGTATTATTTGATGTAGCTTGACCAGCCATTTGAAACCGGATTTTACGCAGGAATGAAAGCATAACTGTCAATTATGATTCAGAGTGAAAGGATGAGGATGTAAGTATGGAAATAATCAATTCCTCAATTGGCTCAATGGCATCAATGCTTCTACTTGTTGTTTTCCCTGTAAGGTTTCTGCTTCCACCCTGGCTATCATTGCTTGGAATCTTTCATCATTTCTAAGGTTATCAAATTGCAGGTCAACTTTTACAAAATTCAGCAAACCCAATTTTAGCCAGCCCTTTTGCTCCTCAAACTTATTCAACCATTCATAGGCTGTCTCTTTTTGATCGAGAAAAGCATAAATCCCGGCAAGGTCGTAATAGGCGGCCAAACCACTAAATGAAGTTGTCCTGTTTAATTCAGCCTTCCTTTTGTTGATTTCAATTTGCTTATTCAACATCGCGACTCCTTCAGCCTTGTTACCGGTCTTCATCAATGCCTGGCCATAGCGATGCCAGTCATTGATGGAAAGCCAGTTGTCCTCCGATTCATCATTAAGAAGTCCGAGCCACTTAATATAATAGTTCATCGCCTTGTCAAATTGGTGTATGTACAATAAGTGATTTGCTGCCAGAATGAACTTGTATTGATTATCATCCGGCAATTCTTCATTCAGTGTTTGCCAGGCTTTTTCAGTTTCATTCATATCCTTATAAATGAAATAGAGTGAAGAGAACCTGTTGGGTATCAATGCCCTCTTCTTTTTGGCAAAAACCAAGGCTCTTTCGAGGTCGGAGATTTGCCATGCCATACCTATATGAGTGTCATATAACTTCCACAGGTCTTCTTTTGAATGGGTTCTCTTTTCAATCTCACGGCCCGTCTCTATAGCCTTGGTAAAGTTGAGGTCGGTGAATCGATAGATTTCCATTTGGTGGTTGAGGGCCTGCACGTTGTTGGGGTTGAGGGTCAGTGCTTTTTCTAAATCGATCTTCGCTGCCGCTACCCGTGCATTCTTGTAGTGTGCCTGACTTCTCAACAGATATCCGTTCGAAAGATTTGGGTTGATGACAAGTGCACGATTCGTCGAGGAGATAACCGTAGAAAGATAATCGTCGTTCAGGATGGAGGCTTCTACATTCCTTTGATAATCTACATTGGCCAGACCAATGATGGCTTCGGCAAAAGCAGAATCCCTCTTCAAGGCAAGTTCGTAAGACAGCTGGGCTTTACTCAAAGTTTCATTCCATGCTTCGTTGGCTTGTGAAAAAGCGTCGGCGTTAAAGAGGTATTCGTTGCCTTGTAAGAAGTAGTCATACGCTAATGGGTCGCTAGTGGGCACTGCCTCGATCCGCTCAATAATGTCAGGAGTTATGATCGCCTGGAGTCCGTCAGCTATGGATTGAGTTATTTCTGCCTGGATGGCAAAAATATCGGACAAATTACGCTCGTAATTCTGCGACCACAGTCGCCGGTCGTCGGTTGCATGGATCAGCTGGGCAAAAATAATGGCTTCATCACCGATGCGTTGTACGCTTCCTTCAACCAGGAACTCCACGCCTAAAGCTTGGGCTATTTCTTTTATTGGAGGAGGATTTAACCTGTATTGTTCCACCGATGTTCGTGAAACCACAGTCAATTCGGGGATCTTGGCGAGATGATCCAGGACCCCTTCCATTATCCCATTGCAGAAGAACTGATTTTCCTGATTCGAGCTTTCATTTTTAAATGGGAGAACAGCGATCGATTTCTCAAGATCAGAGCGTTTAACGTCTGTCTTCCAATCACGGTTGTATGCCCATTGTCCTATTAAAAGAAGAACCAATACGCCGATGATGACATTACTCGTGAGTGGTTTTTTCTTATGGTCCGGTAAAGGGTTGGTATCCGCTTCAGGCGAAGTCGTACGTATGAATCCTTGGGGTGACATCTCGAATGCCCAGGCGAGGAGCAAAGCGATCGGAAACCCAACGAGCAGGACAATCAATACCACCTTTCCGACCCACAGGGGTGCCTCTATCATCGGGACGACGACGGATACGATCTGCAACAGCAACCATGCAACTACTGCGTAGGTAACCGCCACTCGATATACGTTGCGCCTTTTGAGTTCTTCAAAAAAGTTCGTACCCGACATTACTATAAAAATAGTTGGTAGAGCCGTAGGAAGCTAATCTGTGTGGTAGAGAATCCGATTTTTTGCCGCGATTTTGATTCCAATTGTTGATTTGAAGAGCGATCAATATACCGATTACATTGAGGGCGATATCACCGATGGCGTAGAAAAGATATTTTCTCGCTGATCCGGATTCGATGAGAGACTTTCGGATTATTCTGAGAAGGGTTATTATGTTTTACCTGTCCTGTTTATTTATGAGTTGGGCAATTATAAAGATGGGAATTGAACCAGGTTCGTAATGCTCAACAATTTTTGTCTTTGGTTAACATGCTTTGTGAGGATCATGGGAACCGTGAGTATGGGGTAAATATTAAGCCGTAGTTGAAACTACGGATAGCAGAGCAAAGAACAACTTCTGACATATTCCTTACACGGTAATCATGCTATTATTTTTGTTGAAGTAACTCAATGGTCGCTTTCGTCTGTTCCTTCACTTCTAAGCCTCTAAATTTTAATCCCCTAAGAACATCCAACTCGCTGTTGAGTACCTGATGAAAATGAAAAAGCGCCATATCCATATCGTGCTGCGTAAAAACACCTCGTTTGTGAAAATAGATCTTGCCTTTCTCCGTAACCGGATGGACGTTTTTGAATTCCTGCCATCGCGCCAACCACCCAGAAACATTTTTTTCCATAAGGATCTGATAGAATTCCTGCATGTTGTTGAGTTTGATCATGGCGTCCCGTTGCTCTTCTTTGAGCAATTTCAAATTGCCGGTGGATAGCATTTCAAGATATGTACTGTTGATCGGGAAATAGCGCGTGCAGCAATGACTGGCATTCCTGGCGCTGTCGAGGAATTGTTCCGACGGCACATTAATGTCACTTGCCTCGAAGAACGCGAAATATTGCCCGATCTGCATTGTGCCCTTATCGCTGTATTCGATCAACTTATTAATGTTTAAAGTGTCTGAAATCAAGTCTTCCAACATATTTTGTATGTAGTCATTTCTGACTTTATCGATCTTTCGGTCTTCATTCCAATTGTTGATCTGAAGGGCAATTAGTATACCTATCACAACGAGGGTGATTTCACCGATGGCGTAGAGAAGGTAACTTCTCGCTTTGCCTGAATTGATCAAGCTTCGTCTTATTTTTCGCAGCAAGGTCAGCATGCTTCAATCTTCATAAGTGTCGATATTCGTTTTTAGTTCTTTAGCCTTTTCAATGGCCATTTGGTAATAACCACGTGTGCGTTTTGTTTGAAAGTACCTCGCAGATATCATCATTTCAAGGTTGGAGTCTGATAACAATTGATATCCAAGTAGATCGGGTTTTTTTCTCGGGTCATCTTGGTAGATTTCATGGACAATGGGAATATTCGTAATTCTGACCAACTTATTGTAGTCACTCAGCAACTTGGGCTCAAGATGTATCTTGATATAATTGTTCGTGATCTCTTCGCTTTCATACACACGATCCACCAGACTGTAGTAGTCGAGGATATCAAGTTGTATCTGTCGCGGAAGGTAAGCCATCTCACCTGAGTTATTTAGTGTTTCAAGGCCACTTTTGCTTGGGTGAAATGAGCGCTCAAAAATCGTGTAAAAGAGATACTTTGGTGTTTGATCAGAAATCGTACGGATTGTTTTCCATTGATCTACCAATCGCTGTGTATAAGCTATCGTAGTATCTGCTTCGGCCATGAGGTACTCGAGGCCGGCAATGTCATCGGCGAGATTTTCTCCCAGCAGTTGCAGGTGGAGAAATGCGGATGCAGTATTGACCCGGTCCTGATTTCGGTTGTTGATCCACAGTGCGATCAGTATACCGATTATAACCAATAAAATTTCACCAGAAGCATACAGAAAATATTTTTGCGCGGATTGCGATTCAATGAGAGACCTTCGAATTTTTCTGAGAAGGGTCAGCATGTTTTACCTGTCTTGTTTATTAATCATTTGGAAAACTATAAAGATAGGAATTGAACAAAGTCCGTAATGCTCGACAATTTTTGTATTTGGTCAACATGCTTTGTGAAGGGAATGGAGACAGTTAATATAGGGTAAGGATTAATTTGTAATTGAATCACCGGATACCGCAGAACCGGGCATAGTCGTCCACCTTCGAAAGGTTTGGCGAATGAAGTATGGACGTTATATGCAGAATATTTCTTTTTTCATTTGAGTTAGCTTTGGATGTTTGAAATTAATATTTAATACTTGATACGTATCACGTAAAATCAGATCTTTGTCCTGATTTATCTGAAAATATCATACATGATTCGGTCGTTTTCATGCAAGGAAACCGTGAAAATTTGGAAGGGCCTTTATTCTCGTAAGATTCCGGGAGAATTACAGAATCGGGCGCTGAGGAAATTAAGGCAAATAGATGCGGCACAAAATATGGAGGATTTACGGATTCCTCCAGGAAATCATCTTGAAAAGCTATATGGAAATCGATCGGGTCAAATGAGCATTCGGATTAATCAAAAATGGCGGATATGTTTTATCTGGAACAATTCAGAAGCATTCGAAGTAGAAATTACCGATTATCACAAATGATCTTATCATGAAAAAATTGATAGAAAACCCACATCCGGGAATTATTCTGAAGGAGGAATTTCTTAAAGAATTGGGTATTTCCCAAAATCAACTTGCCAAAGCTTTGGATGTACCTGCTAACCGCATTCACGCCATTATAAAAGGAACGAGAAGTATTACAGCTGATACGGACCTCAGGTTATCAAAATTTTTCGGTCTGTCTGAGGGATACTGGTTGAGATTGCAAAACTTGTACGACTTGATGGAAGCGAAACGAAAAAAGAACAACTATAGGGATATCAAACCAATTTCCTCGTTGCAGGCCGGGTAAGGAGGCGAAGTCACTAAGCAAATGTGAGCCTCTCATCCCATGCCTAGTTCGTGCCTGTCTCTTCCCCTGACTCCTCTTCCCGCGACGGTTTCCGTGGCAGCTTCTCATCGCGTTGGGCAGTATGCCAGACGAAGGTAGCTATGATCGTGGCAGCCTGACTGAGGTCTTCCCCTGACAGTTGGTCCCAGGTGTCCATATTGGAGTGATGGGTCCTGGTGAAATAAGCCATTGGATCCTGGATAAACTGGAATCCTGGTATCCCTACGGCATCAAAAGGAAGGTGATCCGTACCCCCGGTATTGTTCAA
>JBFKOL010000050.1:0-17845 GCA_041628815.1 Saprospiraceae bacterium
CTACGAAAGTAATATCTTCTTCTTCGATCTGAATATATACCCCTTGCATCGCCACCCTGAGTTCGTCGTTGCTCGTAGCGAATAGGGTTTTGTTCAAGGCCTTGGTCAGAATTTCAGCATCCAGCTCTACAGAAAGAGGGTCTGTAACTTTGGGAAGGTCTGGGTAGTCCTCATGGCCATCTCCAGAGAGTTTGTATTTACCATATGCTGAGGTAATGGTTATCGCTCTGGTCGGGATATCGGCTTCAAAACTAACAGGTTGTTCTGGAAGGGCCTTAAGGGTATCTAATAAAATCTTTGCCGGTATTGCAATTGTGCCATCTTCTTCTCCACTGACTTCTGCGTGAGTGATTACGGTAGTCTCAAGATTGGATGCTATTATCTTGAGTTTATCATCAACCAGTTCAAACAAAAAGTCTTCTAGAATTGGCAATACTGTACTAGTGCCTATCACACCATTTGCAATAGTTAGGCTTTTGAGCAACTCTGCCGAGGAAACGGAAAATTTCATAGATCGGTAAAATAGGTCCAATGAGACCGTTAAAGGCCTTCATTCTAAAACTACGCAAAAATAGGAGAATAGCTGGGACTTAGGAGGCTTCAAAGAATATTTAGAAGTTGAATCCATACTTATTTAATTTTGTCCATCCAGAGCATTGTTATGAGTCTATCTCATTTATCGCAGGCCCCGCGAATAACCCCTGTATCCAGCATTACAGTGCCGGAAATACTTGAATTCAAAGGCGCCAACCAAATACCAATATTCGAAATTCGAAAAGCCGGCAGTGGTGTCATTAAGGCCGAGATTGTATTCATATGCGGCCGGCCCGCAGAAAAAAAGAAACTTGCAGCTTCTGTTTGCACTGCTTTGCTGAGGGAATCCAGTGGACCTTGGTCGACAAGGCAAATGGCTGATTACGTGGGTTTTTATGGTGCCTCACTTGAGGTACATGTAACTTTGGATACGGTCACCATCGAGCTTGTCTGCCTATCAAAACATCTCAAAAAGTTTATTCGGCCTTTAAAATACCTTCTTTCAGACCCCAAGTTCAAGCAAAGAGAGCTGAAAGCATTCGTCAACCGTCGCTGCCAAAAACTGAAAGTTGAGCTTAACAAGAATGAAGTAGTTTCCTATCGACAGCTCACCGAGGCCATATTCGGTGCTGAACACCCTTATGGGTACAACAGCACGGCAGAACTTTACCAACAAATAGCGAGGCCCGATGTAGTCCAATATTTTGAAGAGAACATTCATTCTGCCAGATGCATCATGTTTGCTGCCGGTGATATAACCGAAATCGAACATCAAATTATTCTGGAATTGTGCTCTTTGATAAGGACGGGGGGAGATTTAATGCATCAGGGTATTAAGCCATTGGAACAACTCGATCATAAGTTTTTGAGATATCCGGGCAATCCCGCTCAAAGTTCCATTAAGATTGGAAGACTGGCGATGACAAGAAACCATCCCGATTTCATCCCCATGACCATTCTAAACACCCTTATCGGTGGGTTTTTTGGGTCAAGGCTACTCTCCATCTTGCGCGAAAAGAATGGCTTGACATATGGCGTATATTCTACATTGGATGCATACTTACACGAAGGAATAATGATGATTTCAACGGAGGTTGCTCAAGATAACGTGAAAACCTGTCTCGAACTCATTTACCAAGAACTTGCTCGTCTTCAGGAGGAACCCGTTTTGCCAGATGAAATGCAGTTGGTGAGAAATTATATCATGGGTGTTATTCTGCATCTTTTTGATGGCCCATTTAATAGTATTCGGGCTATAAAATCATTAGCTTTGTCGCGAATCCCGACGAGCGAGATCAATTCGCTTATACAAATATCCCAAACCATCACTCCTCAGGATTTAAATTTGCTTGCTCAGAAATATCTCAACAGGAATGATTTTTGGGAAGTTGTTGTTGGTTAGCACAGAACTAATTACTTGAGTATTTTATAAATGGGTCTATTCAGTTTTTTCAGGCAAGAACTTGCCATTGACTTGGGCACTGCCAATACATTAATTGTTTACCAGGATAAGGTTGTCGTTGATGAGCCATCCATTGTAGCTATCGATCGAAATACGAGAGAGCTGCTGGCCGTTGGCACAAAAGCCATGCATATGCATGAAAAAACCCATGCGAATATCATGACGGTGAGGCCATTAAAAGATGGTGTAATCGCCGACTTCCAGGCAGCTGAGAACATGATACAAGGCATGATCAACATGGTCGAAGAGAGACGCAGGTTTTTCACGCATTTAAAGATGGTAATATGCATACCCTCGGGAATTACAGAGGTCGAAAAGCGGGCGGTTTTCGATTCTGCTGACCATGTAGATTCTAAGGAAACCTATCTCATCCACGAACCCATGGCTGCAGCGCTAGGTATTGGCATCAACGTGATGGAACCCATGGGAAACATGATCATTGACATTGGCGGAGGAACAACAGAAATAGCCGTAATTGCTCTGTCGGGGATCGTTACGGATCAATCGATCAGGACCGCAGGTGACGAACTCAATGATGATATTGTAGAATATGTAAAGCGTATGCACAACCTGCTTATTGGTGAACGCACCGCTGAAAAAATCAAAAAAGAGGTGGGTTCCGCTATAATAGACCTGGAAAATCCTCCTGAAAAACTGGCAGTAAATGGTCGCGATTTGCTTACCGGTATTCCAAAACAAATATTTGTGGGTCACGAAGAAATCGCCGAATCACTTGACAAATCAATATCCAAAATTGAAGATGCTGTCATCAGGGCCTTAGAGGAAACGCCACCGGAATTGGCTTCAGATATTTACAGGACCGGGATTTTTCTTACCGGCGGTGGGGCATTGCTCAGGGGTCTCGACAAGAGGATAGCCGAAAAAACCAAATTGAAAGTATTTGTAGCTGATGATCCGCTGCGAGCCGTTGTGCGGGGTACTGGAAAGGCTTTGCAAAACACTAAAAGATTTACCTTCCTCATGGATAGAAGAAGCATGTAAAGAATATGTTCTCCCTATTTGCCCTCTTACAACGCCACGCACATACCTTTCTTTTTTTTCTTTTTGAAGTGGTTTGTTTTATACTGATCGTTAATTTCAACCAGAAGCAACGCGACATTTTTATACATTCATCGTCACTGTTTAGTGGCTCCGTCTCTCACTCTTTTGCCGACTTGCGTAATTATTTCGAACTGAAAAAGGTCAACCACGATCTTCTTGAGGCTAATGCACGACTCCTAAGGTCGCAATTGGAAATATCCGAGCCAATGAGAGAAAGCGACACAGCGAGTTTTTCATTTGATGTGATTCCAGCACGCATCATAAGCCAGTCCATACATTCCAACCGCAATTTCATTACGTTGGATAAGGGTAAAAACAGCGGTATTGATGGTACTTTGGGGTTGATCACTGAAGAAGGGGTGGTCGGGATTGTCAAAAAGTCATCTAGGCGCTACTCGACTGCTTTGTCTTTGTTAAATACTGAAACCCGAATAAGTTCAAGCATAAAAGGTGCTAATTTTTTTGGTACTGTCCGGTGGAATGGGCACGACATTACCAAAGCAGTGCTCGAGGGCATACCCGTCTATGCCGATGTATCAGTAGGTGACACAGTTATTACGAATGGCTATTCCACGTTGTTTCCCAAGGGAGTCCCGATAGGTACTGTTTCAGAGATCGCGGAGGGCAAAGACAAAACCTATCACAGGATCATCATCGAATTGTCAAATGATTTTTACGATTTGGATCATGTTTACGTGATCCGAAATAACTTTGCCCCGGAAAGACAAGAAGTAAATCTTGAATAACCGGATCGCATCCATCATTTTTCATTCAGTCGTTATCAGTGTCCTTCAATTCCTCGTTTTGAAGGATTTTTCTGTGCCCATTCTGAATTCCTATGTTATAGCAGTTTTTGTATATCCCCTTCTAATATTGATTTTGCCTATCAAAACATCAAGATCTGTTCTTGTTACGGTTGCCTTTTTGTATGGTTTGTTGGTCGATTTTTTCTACAACTCTCCTGGAGTGCATGCTGCCGCGCTCCTTGTGACTGCCTATCTCAGAGCAATCGTTCTAAAAGCTCTTGAACCCCGTGGGGGCTACAGGACTGAACAATCTCCAACCCTCAAAAATTTTGGGCTTAATTGGTTTCTTATTTATGCCGGTATTCTCTTGATTACACACTATTTGGTCTATTTCAGTATTGATGCTTTTTCGTTTGTATACATTGACAAGATCCTCGTGAACGCAATTTTAGGCTTTGCCGTTTCATATATCTTAGTCTTGTTTTATCAGATATTTGTGAGAGTATAATGCAGGAATTCCAAGAGAGATATAAGGTAATAGGAGCACTTTTTGTTCTTGGCGGTTTGGTGTTGTTGATCAATTTGTTTGTGCTTCAGGTAGTAAAAAGCGAATACCAAGATCAGGCACAATCCCGCACGCTGACCAAACGAACTCTCATTCCCTCCAGAGGTATCATTTCTGACCGCCATGGTAGATTGATCGTAGTAAATGAACCTGCCTATGAGCTGCAGATCATCTACTCAGAAATACCTGCCGATATGAATGTCAAAGAGTTTTGCAAGCTCCTTGGAATCACAGAAAAAGAATACTCCGCGGCTCTTGAAAATGTAATGTCCAAGCCCTACTTTAGGAAAAATTTGCCCATCAGGCTTTTAGGGAACATTGACCCTACAGACTTTTCATTCTTCCAAGAACATCTTCACGAATATCCGGGCTTTTATCCTGTCATAGGGAACAAGCGCCATTACCCCTTTCCCCATGCCGCCCACGTATTGGGTTTTCTGGGTGAAGTCAACAACGAAGATATTGCGGAGCATCCTGAAAGGTTTGAAATCGGAGACTACCGTGGCATGTCTGGCCTAGAGAATAAATACGACTCTCTCTTACGTGGAATCAAGGGTATGGAGTTACTTCTAAAAGATAACCTTGGCAGGGAAATTGAGCCGTACTTGGATGGAAGTCTCGACACTTCTGCTGTTAACGGCAAAAGCTTGCGTACGGGCTTGGATATTGTTCTTCAGGCATATGGTGAAACGCTTTTTGCCAACAAAAGAGGGAGCATCGTGGCCATAGAGCCAGGTACAGGTGAGATCCTTACCATGCTGAGCAGCCCGTCTTTTGATCCCAACGCCCTGTCTCTGGGGAGGCTGCGCAATGCAACATACCAGATGCTGCTTGAAGATACGGCTAGCAGGCCCTTGTTCGACCGATCTTTGCAAGCAAAATATCCACCCGGCTCTATATTCAAGCCTGTTCTTTCTCTCATTGCACTCCAAGAAGGGACCACATATTCCAACAGGCCTATGACCTGTACAGGGGAGTATGTCATTAATGCTCGCAGGGGTTATGTCCAGAAGTGCCGGGATCATCCTAAACCTATAAATCTCCCTGTTGCTCTCCAATACTCCTGCAATTCCTACTTTTTTCAGCTGATCAGAGAAATTATAGATCAGTTTGGAACAACTCGTCCGGAGCAGGGTCTTAATCTTCTCAACGATTACCTGGGTCGTTTTGGTCTCGGGCAAAAATTAGGGGTCGACCTCATGAATGAGGGTACAGGATTTATTCCGACACCTGCCTTTTATGAAAATATATACTTGCCTCAGGGTGCCCAGTGGAGATCCACTTATATCCTCTCTTTGGGTATTGGCCAGGGTGAGCTTGAGCTGACTACGCTTCAAATGGCCAATTTGGCCGCCGTCTTAGCGAATAGGGGATATTACATCACACCTCATGTTGTATCAGGTCTTGAGGCAGAAGAAAAAACAACATTTGAGAAACATTACGTCGGTGTCGAGGAAAAGCATTTCGAGCCGGTAATTGATGGAATGCAAAGAGTTATAGATTCCGGAACGGGATTCCGTGCAGCTGTTCCTGGCTTAGAAATCTGCGGTAAAACGGGAACCAGTCAAAATCCTCATGGTTTGGATCATTCTGTTTTCTTCGGTTTTGCTCCTAAAGAAGATCCAAAAATTGCCATTGCCGTCTTTGTAGAAAATGCGGGTGGAGGAGGAACTGTAGCTGCCCCAATAGCCGGTCTCATGATGGAAATGTACCTCCGCGGCGAAATAGCAAAAAGAAGGAAATATCTCGAAGACTATATATTAGATATGAACTTACAACCAAACCCATAACTTTTCATAGATGATTATATCTGCAATTGTGGCGCGGGCAGAAAACGGGGTTATCGGTGTTGAAAACAGATTGCCTTGGCACCTTCCTGGTGACTTGAAATGGTTTAAACAAAAGACATTGGGACATCATATAATTATGGGCCGGAAATCATTTGAGTCTTTATCAAAACCACTTCCCGGGAGGACAACAATTATCCTCACGCGTGACAAGAATTATGCCCATTCCTCTTGTTTTGTCGTAAACAGTATTGACCAAGCCCTGTTGCTTGCCTATGAACGAGGCGAAAAAGAGGCGTTCATTTTGGGTGGAGGGCATGTCTACAAGCAAACAATAAAACTTTGGGACAGGCTGTACCTCACCGAAGTGCACGCCACGCCAAAAGGTGATACATACTTTCCTTCCTTTGATGAAAAAATGTTTAAAACTGTTTTCTCGGAACATCATCCGGCCGATGATAAAAACAGATATTCGTACACTTTCAAGGTGTATGAAAAGAGCGTGTGAAGACAAAGATCAGAGAGGACTTTTTACAACTCATATGGCAGACTAAAAACTTTGATGTTCAAAATCTAAGAACAACCGCCAATGAAGAATTGAGCATTCGAAATTTTGGCATGCGAAACTCGGATGCTGGTCCGGATTTTTTGGATGCTATGATAGAAATAGACAACCTAACTTGGTTCGGAAATATAGAAGTACATACTTACTCTTCAGTTTGGCACAAACACAATCACAGCGAAAATCCGACTTTTAACAATACCGTTTTACATGTCGTCTATGAAGAAGATCAAGTGATCTTTTTAAACAATGGCTCAAGACTTCCTTGTCTGGAACTGAAGGGTCGAATTCCCAAATTGGCATTAAAAAGATACCGCACTCTTCATCTAACATCTTCATGGATTCCTTGTGCATCTATGATTACAATGGTTCCAGGTGAAGTGGTCTCATCCACTATTCATACTTTATTGCATCAAAGATTCACAGCGCGTACTGCTTTTTTACTGGCTGCGCTGGAAAGCATAGGGGGCAATTTTCTTGAATTGGTCTATCGGCAGCTTGCTTGGACGATGGGACTTCCGGTCAATGGCGACCCCATGAGAATGTTGGCTGAATCAATACCCTACTCTATCATCCTGAAATACAGAGATCGATTGTCCACTGTGGAGGCTTTGCTTTTTGGTCAATCGGGACTATTGCCGGATAACAGCACAGATTCTTATGTTAACGGTCTGCGAGAGGAATATCTTTTCTATAAAAACAAGCACAATCTTATTTCCTTGAGGCCCTTTGTCTGGAAATTTATGCGCATGAGGCCAGCGTCATTCCCTACAATACGCATAGCACAACTCGCCAATATTCTGCAATCATTTGCGCGCATCGATGAGATTCTATTCATTGACCACCTTGAAAAACACCTCGTATTGCAACAAATACATGCAAGTAAATATTGGGACACTCATCATCATTTTGGACAACCATCCACGGGTGTGCGTCCCAAAAAACTTGGCAATGCGAAGATACGGTCTGTTGTCATCAATACCTGTGTGCCGTTGTTATATGCCCTTGGAAAATGGAAACATGATTTTGAACTTCAAAATCGTTCTTTTCGATTGTTGCGATCTCTTGCTCCGGAAAACAACAAGATCACAAGACAGTGGAAAAATCATGGGATAGTTGCGGATAATGCTGCTGAAACACAATCTTTGCTGGAGTTGAAAAAGACGCGGTGTGAACGGTTTGGTTGCCTAGACTGTCCCATCGGTCAGCATATTATCTCACGTGTATGACCCGGTCAAGATTTTTGAGTTTGCTCCTATTACCTTTCTCGTTGGTCTTTGGCCTCATTATCATTCTCAGGGATGGCTTGTACAGGTACGGTGTCTTGAAATCTGTGAAATTCAATATGCCGGTTATCGGGATAGGCAACCTCAGCCTTGGCGGTGCCGGAAAAACGCCCCACGTGGAGTATTTAATACGACTGCTCAATCCGTACCTGGAGCTGGGTATAATGAGTCGTGGCTACAAACGAAAGACTAAAGGATTCAAGAAAGTGGGGCCCGGTGATGATGCTCTAAGTGTAGGAGATGAGCCTATGCAGTATCATTTGAAATTCAAGGATGCCTTTGTTGCTGTATCAGAAAGTCGTTCGTTGGGTATCCCCCTCCTCTTGCAACTTCATCCGCAAATACAAGTTATTCTTCTCGACGACAGTTATCAACATCGCTCTGTCGATCCCGGATTAAATATTTTGCTGACAGAGTTTGATCACCCTTACAATCAGGATTTCATACTGCCTGCAGGAAGGCTTAGAGAATGGAGGTCAGGAGCTGATCGAGCTGATATGGTGATAGTGACCAAATGCCCTGAAGGGTTGGATGAATCCATTATTCCCAAGTGGAGAGAAAATCTAGACCTTAAGTCATCACAGCGTCTTTTTTTTAGTAAATACGAATACGCCCGCCCTTATAACCTATTCACTGCAGCAAGAGCTGACCTCAACAGGTTTGATAACGTATTGCTGTTATGCGCCATTGCCAACGAATCTTATCTCTTGTCTCACCTTGAAAGGCTAGGCGTTTCTGTAAATACCATGATCTATGAAGACCACCATTACTATACACCACATGAAATTTCTTTGGTGAAGATGACCTTTGACAATATGCCCAAAGGAAATAATGCCATCCTCACCACGGAAAAAGATGCAACTCGGTTGTTTCTCCACAAGGAATTTTTGCTTGTGGAGTCTCTTCCCATTTTTGTTTTGCCTGCACGGGTAACTTTCCTGTTTGAACAAGGTTCTCTTTTCGACGAGGAAGTGAAGCGATTTTTATTGAATTTTAAGTCGTGAAGAGATTAATTGGATTGTTCCAAATCTTGGCTGCATTATGCTCCTGTACTGCCCTTAGCGGACAAAGTTCAGACTACAACGCACTTATCGAAGATATTGTGGAGCGGTACCATATCAAATATGGAATTTCTGACCGGTTTCACTCATCTATCCGTTCTCATGGTCTGAAATTCAGAGCTACCTTACAGAATTCTCTAGATACGACGTTGGTGACAAAGGCTGATACACTGGATCTGGCTTACCTGACGATGGAGTCCTGGCCATATATCGATTCATGCCGCCACTGTCCCACACATAATGTAAAGAGTGGGATCTTCAATGTTTTTTACAAGACACCATATGATTTGTTTCGTGTTGATCATCAGGATTTCAAACTGAGCATTGATCCGGTCATCCACTGGTCCCTTGGAAGTGATGCAGAAAGTGATTCTTTTATTTTTCAAAATACGAGGGGGTTGAAAGTGCGCGGGCTCCTGGATTCAAAGATTTATTTCTATACCGCCATATTTGAAAATCAGCGCAGGTTTCTTGCTCACATTGAAGATCGAATTATTAAAGACGGGGCGATACCTGGACAAGGGTTCTACAGAACCTACGAAAGCAGCATCATTGATGGTATAAAAGGATGGGACTACCTGAATGCGCAAGCATTCATCCATTTTCCCATTAGTAAATCAGTTGGCATGGAGTTGGGTCATGGATCACATTTCATCGGTGATGGCGTAAGGTCATTCATGTTGAGTGACTATGCACACAATTTTTTCTATGTAAAGTTCAATACAGTCTTTTGGAAGATCCATTACCAAAACATTTTTGCCGAGCTGAGTGCAGAATCTTCGCAAGATATTCCAGGCGACCAACTGATCCCGAAAAAATACATGGCGATGCATTATCTCTCGATAAACCTTTCTAAAAAACTCCGTATTGGCATTTTTGAAAGTATTGTGTTCGGTCGTGAAAATCATTTTGAACTCCAGTATCTGAACCCTGTAATTCTTTATCGTTCTGTCGAACAATTTTTGAACAGCCCTGACAACGTTCTTTTTGGCCTTGACTTTTCACTGCGTATCAAAAATCAATTGATGCTCTATGGACAATGGGTAATCGATGAAATGAAAGTTGGAGAGGTTTTTCGCCGTCGCGGCTGGTGGGGCAACAAGTCCGCCTTTCAACTTGGAACAAAATGGAAAGATGCTTTCGGTATATCCAGATTTGATATTTTGTTGGAGTATAATGCTGCTCGACCTTATACTTATGCCCACCGGACTTCGATGGAAAGTCCCGATCTGCCAGTTGGTTCATACAGTCACTTCAGACAGCCTCTTGCTCACCCACTCGGAGCAAATTTTCACGAAGTCATATTTTTAATGAATTACAGGGTGGCGCATAATACATCCCTGGGGCTCAGATCTGTTTTTGCCGATTATGGTGATGACCCTCCCGGTCAGAATTGGGGTTCAGATATTCTTAAAGACTATTTGACAAGAGAAGGCGATTTCAACAACAGCATTGGACAAGGAATAAATAGAAACGTATATTTGTTTGCATTAAACGCGAGCCACGCCGTATTCTATAATTTTTTCATTGATCTGACCTATTTATTCAGAACCCGGGTAGCGCACCAGTCTTTGTCGGATCTCACTTCCCATTATATTGGTATCGGCCTGAGGGCTAATGTATTTGAAAAATCCCTTGACCATTGATGAAAAAAGAAGTTCAAATCAAACAGCTTTTACAGGACCGCATCCTGGTCATGGACGGAGCTATGGGCACAATGATCCAGAGGCACGGACTTGATGAACAAGCTTATCGCGGGAAAAGATTTCAAAATCATGCGGTAGATGTTATTGGTAATAATGACTTGCTTTCTCTCACACAGCCCGACATTATCGAGGAGATCCACCGTGCTTACCTCCGCGTTGGTGCGGATATCATAGAAACCAATACGTTCAGCGCGAACAAAATTTCTCAGGCAGACTACCAAATGGAGGATCTATCCTACGAGATGAATAAGAGGTCTGCCGAGATAGCCCGTACTGTCTGTGATGAGTTTAGTACAGCTGGTCACCCAAGATTCGTGGCAGGGGCTATGGGCCCTACCAATCGCACAGCTTCCCTTTCTCCAGATGTCAATGATCCTGGTTATCGTGCAGTAACATTTGACGATCTCGTGAATGCCTACAGTGAACAGGCCTCGGGCCTGTTGGATGGAGGCGTAGACATCCTGCTCGTCGAAACCGTTTTTGATACATTGAACTGCAAAGCCGCTTTATACGCTATCCAAACACTCTTCGAAGAAACCGCAATGTCCGTACCTGTTATGGTTTCTGGCACCATCACCGATGCCAGTGGCAGGACCCTTAGTGGACAGACGGTTGAAGCTTTTTGGATTTCCGTTTCCCATATGGACCTTCTTAGTGTTGGCCTCAATTGCGCTTTGGGAGCTGAGGAGCTCTATCCGCACCTGAGGGATCTTTCTGCAATAGCTACCTGTCCGGTAAGCGCATATCCCAATGCCGGCCTGCCCAACGAATTCGGGCAGTATGACCAGCAGGCCGACGAAATGGCGCGCTTCATTAATTCTTTTGTTTCTCACGACCTGGTAAATATCATTGGGGGTTGTTGTGGAACTACACCTCTCCACATAGAGGCAATGGTCGAAGCAGTGAAAGGGGTAAAACCAAGATCTTTTTCCACGAATAGCAAGTACAGTCAATACAGTGGTTTGGAGCCTCTCATCCTCAGAGAGGACATGAACTTCATCAATATAGGCGAGCGAACCAATGTAACAGGTTCGAGGAAGTTTGCGCGATTGATTAAATCCGGGTCCTACGAAGAAGCCCTGTCCGTTGCCCTTGACCAGGTACGCGGTGGCGCCCAAATCATTGATGTGAACATGGATGAAGGGCTTCTGGACTCCCAGATGGCCATGACTAAATTTCTGAACTTGATGATGTCCGAGCCGGAAATTGCCCGGCTGCCAGTGATGGTAGACTCATCCAAGTTTTCGGTTATCGAAGCCGGCTTGAAGTGTATTCAGGGCAAATCGATTGTGAATTCGATTTCTCTGAAAGAAGGTGAAACAGAGTTTCTCAGACAAGCAAAAATTGTCAAAAAACACGGAGCTGCTGTAGTGGTTATGGCTTTCGATGAAAAAGGCCAGGCTGAGACGGTCGACAGGAAGGTCGAAATCTGTAAGAGAGCTTACAAGATACTCACCCAAGAACTTCATTACAACCCAAAAGACATCATATTTGACCCGAACATATTTGCCATAGCGACAGGCATTGAAGCACATAATGCCTACGCCTTGAATTACCTTGAAGCTGCCCGAATTATTAAACAACAATGCCCTGGAGTCAAGATCAGTGGTGGGGTAAGCAACATTTCGTTTTCGTTCAGGGGAAACAATACGATAAGGGAAGCCATGCATTCTGTATTTCTGTACCATGCCGTTAGAAGCGGTATGGATATGGGTATCGTGAATGCTGGAATGATTGAAGTCTATGACGAAATTCCTGCTTCATTGGTTGAATTGATAGAAGATGCGATTTTCAACAGGACCTCTTCCTCCACGGAAGATTTGATCAAATATGCCGAAAATGTTAAAGGCCGATCCAGAGAAATTGTGGCAGACTTGTCATGGCGCAATGATAGCCTCGAAAAAAAAATAGAACATGCCCTGGTCAAAGGCATAACGGATTACATTGAGGAGGACATTGAGGCAGCCCGAATTAAATATGCTTCTCCACTTAAAGTTATCGAAGGCCCACTGATGGACGGCATGAATGTTGTGGGAGATTTGTTCGGCTCTGGGAAAATGTTTCTTCCCCAGGTGGTCAAGAGCGCAAGGGTCATGAAGAGGGCTGTGTCCTTTCTAACCCCTTATATTGAAAAGGAACGATTTGGTCCTGCCCGTTCCAATGGAAAAATTTTGTTGGCTACGGTGAAAGGCGATGTCCACGATATAGGAAAGAATATTGTGGGGGTGGTCCTGGCATGTAATAACTTCGAAATAATTGACCTTGGGGTTATGGTTCCCTCCGCTACCATTCTTGAAACAGCAGTTCTTGAGCAGGTCGACATCATCGGTCTAAGCGGGTTGATCACGCCCTCATTGGATGAAATGGTAAATGTAGCCTCACAAATGGAGGAGAAAAAAATGAACATTCCACTACTCATTGGCGGTGCCACAACTTCACAGATTCACACTGCCGTCAAAATTGACCCCGTTTACAATGGCCCCGTGATTCATGTGCTCGATGCTTCAAGGAGTGTCGCTGTGGCCGGAGCTTTGACCAATTCCGATGACAATGTAAAACACCGCTATATTCTTGAAACCAAGAAGAAATATGAGTCTCTCCGAATCCAGAGAGAACGCCGGTCCGATCTCAAGTCTTACATCGGAATAGAGGAGGCAAGAAAGAATGCGTTGAAATTGGACTGGAAATCATACAACCCTCCAGTTCCGAGTTCATTGGGGATAACCGTGTTAAAAGACGTTCCGATTGAACAATTGAGGAATTACATCGATTGGACACCCTTTTTCATAAGTTGGCAATTAAAAGGAAAGTATCCTCAGATTTTCAAAGATGCCGTTGTTGGCGTGGAGGCGAAAAAACTCTGGGATGACGCCATAACCATGCTTGATCTCATCTGTTCTGAAAAATGGCTGCGAGCCAATGGCGTTTTTGGGTTATTTCCGGCCAATTCTAAAGGTGATGATGTAATTATCTATGAAAGTGATGAGCGGAGCAATACAGCTGCAATACTCTATAATCTTAGGCAGCAAAGAAAAAAGGCCAATGGAAAACCCAATCTTTGTCTTTCCGACTTTATCGCGCCATTGGGACAAAACGACTACCTGGGAGCATTTGCCGTTACTACCGGGTTAGGTATAGAGTCAAAAATCAAAGAGTTTGAATCAAACCATGATGACTACAACAGCATTCTTTTGAAATCACTGGCAGACCGTCTGGCCGAGGCCTTTGCTGAATGGCTTCATGAACAAGTCAGAACTAAGTACTGGGGCTATAGCCATGAAGATAATCTTGATAACGAAGCCTTGATTCTCGAGATGTACCAGGGAATCCGACCTGCTCCGGGTTATCCTGCTTGTCCTGACCATACACAGAAAGAAATGTTGTTCACCTTATTAGATGTGGAAAGCAATGCGGAGATAACGTTAACCGAAAGCCTGGCAATGTATCCTGCAGCTTCTGTCAGCGGCTTTTATTACAGCCACCCGGAATCAAAGTATTTTGGAATTGGAAAAATACAGAAAGACCAGGCCGACGATTACAGCAGAAGAAAAGGCGTTTCCTTGGAAGAGGCTGAAAAGTTTTTAAAACCCGTATTGAATTATTAGGACTTTATAGCGAAGCACAGTGGACCATTCTTCCAACATACCCAGATTCGATGATGAATTCAGTTTCGGAGACTTTATGTCAGGACTGAAAGCAATTGTCCTATGGCATTCTAAGAAATGGAAAGAGTGGTTGTTGTTTTTGTTGGTTGGTTTTGGCTTGTCATACCTTGTCGCATTGAGGCACATCTCGATGTATCCAGCCACGGTTTCTTTCATCTTGAGCGATGAAAACCAACAGGTTTCTTCAATGGGCGGATTATTCACTCAGTTAGGGCTGCCTGTATCTGCCGGCAGATACAACATCGATAAATTGATGGAAGTTGCCAGGTCGAGGACAATCGTTCAGGCTGCGTTGCTCGACTCTGCCACTGTTGATGGTCGGGAAGACTTGATAGCCAATCACTTGATAGCCAATCACGACCTGGGCAGGCAGTTGGAAAAGGAAGATGTGGCATTTGAAAACTTTTCTTTTTCGCACAATGATGCGAGCCACTTTGATAATACCGAAAACCGCGTATTGAAAATATTGTATGGCATGATGGCAGGTAGGGATTCCGGAGATTCTGATAAATTGTTTGAAGCGGACTATGGCAGGGATCACTATGTAATGACCTTTACGGTAAAGACATTGAACGAAGACTTATCAATTGCACTTGCCAAAGCCTTATTCACGGAGGTTTCGTCTTTTTATCTCAACACCTCGAGGAAGAATAAGCGCAACACCTATCAATTACTGGCAGCAAAAAGGGACTCTGTCAGCCAACGACTCACCGAGGTAGAATTCGAACTTGCAAGGCTCAGGGACAGTAATCTCGGAGGCTTTGCGACAGAAGGCAATTTAAAGGAGTCCCGCCTTCAGACAGAATCCGTGATTTTGAGATCGGCACTTTCAGAAGCGGAAAAAAACTTAGGGCTCGCCCAGTTTGCTTTAGAAACGGGCACTCCATTAATTCAAATCATTGATGAACCAATACCCCCACTTCAACCGACAACGTATTCATCTTCGAAATTCGCAATATTCGGACTCCTGATAGCTATCGTGCTGTTTGCAGGTTGTGAATTTATCCGCTTTTTGATTAAGTAACTATAAATCTTCAATCTTGACAGAAATGTTATAGGTTTGCGTTTCTTTTTGAAAACATGACGAAAAAGGAATCACATCTAAGAAGTATTTTCAAGGCGGTTACATGGCGTATTTGGGCTACAGGTACGACTTTTGTGCTCGCTTTAATTGTATTTCAAGACACGCCCAACGCACTTGAAAAATCCACTCTTGTTGCTGGATTGGAAATGATATTAAAACTGTTTTTTTATTATCTGCACGAGCGCATCTGGCAATACATTCCTATCAACAAAAACAAAAAGTCCGGTTAGAGTTCCTGGTCAATGGATAATCCATCCACCAACATATATCCCATTTTTGATCGTCTCGTCACCCGGGAAGAGCGAGAACGGTTTCTGAATCAAAAAGCTTGTGTCTTCTGGCTCACGGGACTTTCCGGTTCTGGAAAAAGCACATTGGCTTCCTCTTTGGAAAATAGGCTCTTTAGGGAGGGCTTCTTCTCCCAGGTCATTGACGGAGATAACATTCGCACCGGAATATCCAATAATCTGGGATTCACCCCGGAAGACCGCGAAGAAAACATTAGAAGAATAGCCGAAGTTACCAAGCTCTTTGTCAATGCAGGTGTGGTGGTTATTTGTTCGTTCATAAGCCCATCCATAGCCATTCGCCAAATGGCAAGAAATATTGTTGGTGACCCTGTATTTCACGAAATTTTTATTGACAGCAGTTTGGAGGTGTGCGAATCAAGAGATGTAAAAGGATTGTACGCAAAAGCCAGGAAAGGAGAAATAAAAGGATTTACGGGTATTGACGCCCCATACGAGAAGCCGATAAATGCAGAATTGAAAATTGACACAGGCGGTCAGTCCGTAGAAAATTCATTTGAACAATTGTATCAATACGCAATAAAGCATATAAGATTATGACAATGAATTACCAGATCAGTCATCTAAAGGAGTTGGAGTCAGAATCAATCTTTGTCCTGAGAGAGGTAGCTGCTCAGTTTGAGCGTCCTGTACTGATGTTTTCGGGTGGCAAAGATTCCATCCTCATGACTCATCTGGCGTATAAAGCCTTTTACCCGGGAAGGATTCCTTTCCCGCTATTACATGTTGATACAGGTCATAACTTCGACGAAACCATCCGGTACAGGGACGATCTGGTCTCAAAACTTGGTGCTACCCTTGTAGTCGCCTCAGTTCAGGAAGCAATTGACAAGGGCCTCGTTGCCGAAGAAAAAGGGTACAATGCAAGTCGTAACCTGTTGCAAATAAACGTATTGCTGGATGCCCTGGAAAAAGGAAAATTTGATGCTGCATTAGGAGGAGCACGCAGGGACGAAGAAAAAGCTCGTGCCAAAGAACGTTTTTTTTCTCACAGGGATGAATTTGGCCAATGGGATCCTAAAAACCAGCGGCCAGAGTTGTGGAACATCTTTAACGGAAGAAAAAATTTGGGAGAGCATTTCAGGATCTTTCCAATCAGTAACTGGACCGAGCTTGATGTATGGCAATATTTGAGCCTGGAAAAGGTAGAACTGCCTTCCCTCTATTTTGCTCATACTCGATCCGTTTTTGAGCGAGACGGTATTCTCTTGGCAGATAGCCCCTATATCGAAAAACGAGACGATGAATCCGTTTTTACAGAGACGGTTCGATGCCGCACCATTGGCGATATGACATGTACGGGTGTCTGGAGATCGAATGCGCAGACTGTTGAAGACATCATTGAAGAAATTGCGACCACGAGATTGACGGAGCGCGGTGGCAGGGCAGACGATAAAAGATCGGAGACCGCTATGGAAGACAGAAAGAAAGAAGGATATTTTTAATTTTTTCGAATGGAACAAAGATCAGAACTCTTACGATTTACGACGGCTGGAAGTGTCGATGATGGCAAATCCACGCTAATTGGCAGATTGCTTTACGACTCGAAAAGTATTTACCAGGATCAATACGACCAGATAAAGTCTGCATCGGAACGCAGGGGCGAAGAAGGTGTTAACCTCGCCTTATTAACTGATGGGTTGAGATCTGAACGCGAACAGGGAATTACCATCGATGTTGCTTACCGGTATTTTAGCACTCCTAAAAGAAAGTTTATAATAGCTGACACGCCGGGCCATATTCAATATACCAGAAATATGGTGACGGGCGCATCAACAGCCAATGTAGCGTTGATACTCATAGATGCTCGTAAAGGGGTCGTTGAGCAAACCCGCCGTCATGCAATCATTGCATCACTTCTTCAGATTCCGCACCTCGTGATTTGCATCAATAAAATGGACCTGGTAGATTACAGTGAACAAGCATACAACGAAATACAGGAAGAGTTTGAATCCTTTGCGGCCAAACTGGATGTTCACGATGTACATTTTGTACCTATCTCTGCGTTACATGGTGA
>JBFKOL010000051.1:0-17656 GCA_041628815.1 Saprospiraceae bacterium
AGGTACTTCGATCCCGTTATGCGACAAATCGAGCAATTCCTTGACAGCACACAGTCGACGGTTTCGGGAGAAGTGTTCCTCACTCTTCATCCGTACCGATTTACCATAAATGGTGTCAGGTCGGCATACGACCTCATGCAAAGCAAGTTTGGCCAGTACGGCGAACAAAACCTGGCATGGGATGGATCCGACGTACGGGGCTTCACCAAAATCCTTTCCAACCCCGAAAAAATTTATTACACCATCAATAAAGACCAATTGCCGTTATGATCAGGATTGGAGTATATGGAGCGGCTGGCTATACAGGAGGCGAATTGATTCGGCTGATCCTGGGTCACCCCAGCTGCAAGCTGGAATTCGCCACCTCGACTACTTATCACGGGCAGCCCGTAAGTGCAATACACCCTGACTTGTACGGCCGAACCGATCTCCTCTTCACCGAAGAAGTCTGGCGCGAATGTGACGTAATCTTTCTCTGCGGAGGGCATGGAAGATCCGCTGAACTATTGAAAAGAATCAATCCAGCCAGGGACACCACCGTCATCGATTTGAGCAGTGACTTCAGGCTAAAGCGGAAAGACCATGACTTCGTATACGGCCTCCCCGAAGTGAATAAAAGCAGCATTTCCGCAGCGAATCATATTGCCAACCCTGGCTGTTTTGCCACCTGTATCCAACTGGCATTGTTACCATTGGCAGACAAGGCACTGCTGCCGGCAGAGGTGCACATCACCGCGATCACCGGCTCAACCGGAGCAGGGCAAAAACCGGTATCGACCACGCATTTCTCCTGGCGCGACAACAACGTATCCGTATACAAGGCCTTCAGGCATCAACACCTCGATGAAATAATGCAAACGCTCAGGCAGGTCCAGTCCGGATTCGATGGGAACCTGCACTTCGTACCGGTCCGAGGCAACTTCAGCCGGGGCATACTCGCGAGTACTTATCTGCACTGTGACCTGATAGAAGAGGAAACCATAAAACTGTATAAGTCCTACTACCGGGACGAGCCTTTCGTTCATATCGTGCCGCACGACCTATCTTTGAAACAAGTCGTCAATACCAACAATTGCTTCATACAGTTGCGCAAGTACAATGGCATTTTACATGTGGTCGCAGCCATCGACAATTTGCTCAAAGGGGCATCAGGCCAGGCTGTGCAAAATATGAATCTTATTTTTTCACTGCCTGAGACGGAAGGGCTGAACCTGAAACCGTCCGCCTTCTAAATCCGATACCTCATGGCCATGTACGATGTCTACCCCCTATTGAACATAGTACCCGAAAAAGGAAAAGGCTGTTTCGTCTACGATGACGAGGGCAGGGAATTCCTTGACCTGTACGGAGGCCATGCCGTCATCAGCATCGGCCATAGCCATCCGCATTTTGTGAAGTCAGTCTCTGGTCAGCTCGAGAAATTGGCGTTCTATTCCAACTCGATCATCAATCCCCTGCAGGAACTCGTCGCAGGCAAATTAATGCAGGTAAGTGGTGTCGAAGACTTCAAACTGTTCATGGTAAACAGCGGGGCGGAAGCCAATGAGAATGCTCTGAAGCTAGCTTCGTTCCACAACAGCCGCACCAAGGTGGCTGCTCTCAAAGGGAGTTTTCACGGAAGGACGTCCGCAGCAATCAATGTGACACATACAGGGCAAAAGCACCAGGCACCCATCAACCATGGGATTCATGTCGACTACTTCGACATGAACGATATCGAGGGCATCACCGGGGCCATCGGGAGCAGGCAATATGCCGCCTTCATCATGGAGTGTATCCAGGGCATAGGCGGTCTTGATGCTGTGAAGACAGAAGCAACACTGGCCATACGCGAAGCGTGTGACCATACCGACACCATAATGATTTGTGACGAAATCCAATGTGGGTATGGAAGGACGGGCCAGTTTTTCGCCTTCCAGGACTCAGGCGTCCTTCCCGACGTAATTACTATGGCGAAAGGAATGGGTAACGGCTTCCCGGTCGGCGGACTGCTTATCAATGCCCATAAACTACCCCCTATAAGCGGCAGGCTTGGGACCACCTTTGGCGGCAACCACCTGGCATGCAGCGCTGCCCTTGCGGTACTTGAAGTAATTGAACACGAAGAACTGATTCAGAACGCCGCCATTACCGGGGAATACCTGCTGCGGCAACTGGAAAACATACCTGCGGTAAAAAAGGTAAAAGGCCGCGGCCTTATGCTAGGTGCCGAATTCGACTTTCCTATCGCCCCCCTGCGCGAAGACCTTGTCTACCGCAATCGCGTTTTTACAGGGACAAGCGCCAATCCGAAGCTACTCAGGATACTGCCACCCCTGAATCTGTCCAATGACCTGGTAGAGGTTTTTATCGAAAAATTGAAAGATTCAATAGACCATATTAGCCAATCAGTAAAGCCATGAAGCAGTTTTATTCCACAAAAGATGTCTATGACCTGGAAGGATTGTTGCAAACCATCTCATCCTTCAAACAAGCACCCCATTCCGTACCGCTCGCCGGCCAGCACAAGTCCTTGGCCATGCTCTTTTTCAATCCAAGCCTCCGGACGAGAATGAGCACGGAAAGGGCCGCGACCAACCTGGGTATGGACGTCATCACGATGAATATGAAAGACAGCTGGGCTTGGGAATTGGAAGAAGGACAGGTCATGGATGCCGATAAGGCAGAACATGTCCGCGAAGCGGCCGGTGTCATAAGTTCTTATGCCGACATCGTAGCGATCAGGAGTTTTCCCGGCCTGAAAGACAAAAAAGAAGATGACCGCGATGCATTGCTTTCAACATTTATCAAGCATTGCAGTAAACCTGTCATCAACCTGGAATCTTCATTGCGGCACCCGCTGCAATCGCTCACAGACCTCTTCACCATTCGGGAACACATGACCAAGAAAAATCCCAAAATCGTTCTATCATGGGCTCCCCACCCCAAGGCCCTTCCACATACGGTTGCACTATCCTTCCTCGAATGGATGCGGTTTGGTAGACACCAGGTAGTCGTTACCCATCCTGAAGGCTATGAGTTGGACCCCTCTTTCATGAAAGGTCACTCCCTGGAATACGACCGTGACAAGGCCTTTGAAAACGCTGATTTTATCTATGTCAAAAACTGGTCAGCTGCCAACCCCTACGGTAAGGTGCTCAATATTGACAAGTCCCGGATGATCACCCTGGAATCACTAAAGCGGACCCGCAAAGCGAAACTCATGCACTGTCTTCCAGTGCGGAGAAACATGGTGATCTCTGATGACGCAATGGACAGCAACCACTCCATCATTCAGCAACAAGCCAAAAACCGGTTGCATACCGCCCAGGCCGTTATCTACCATTTGTTGACCAACATGCAAACATGAAAACGCCTTTGCATATCGTGAAAATTGGTGGAGCTCTCATCGATGATCCCGCCCTACTGGAAGCTTTCCTGGTCGCCTTTACCCAGCTGAGACCACCGGCCATTCTGGTCCATGGAGGCGGCAAAGAGGCAACGAAACTTTCTAAAAAGCTGGGTATCGAGACAAAAATGATCGATGGCAGAAGGATCACAGATGGTGCTACGCTCGAAGTGGCTGTCATGGTGTATGCCGGGCTCATCAATAAAAAGATCGTGGCCATGCTTCAGGCTATGGGCATCAATGCGCTCGGCCTGTCAGGTGCCGACGGCAACATAATTCTTGCACACAAAAGACCCGTCAAGGACATTGATTATGGTTTCGTTGGCGACATGGAGGCTGTTAACACCGTTGGCCTGCACAAATTCATTCAAGCCGGCTACACACCGGTCTTTGCTCCGTTGACACACGATGGTATGGGACAAATGCTCAATACGAATGCCGATACCATTGCATCAACCCTGGCATCGGCCATGGCGGGTATATTCGATGTGTCACTTTCCTACTGTTTTGAACACAAGGGCGTTTTAAAGAGTATGACATCTCCTGAAGAAAGCTCATATCCAGTGCTTCGCAACAGCGACATGGTCCGCCTGCAGGGGGAAGGCAGGATCCACTCGGGTATGATCCCCAAAATTCACAATGCGCTGCAAGCTTCTAAACTCGGTGCCACCAATGTATTCATATGCGGGATTGAAAACCTGGCGTGTAAAACCGATGCCACCAAAATTGTATGGAATGAAACGACTGCATAGCGATACCATAAACCTTCTGCAAAGCCTGATCAGGACACCTTCTTTTTCAGGTAGCGAGGAACGAACGGCAGAATTGATCCAGTCATACCTGGAAGAAAAGGGTGTTAAAACCAGCATGCTCGGCAATAATGTCTATGCTTTCCATCCTTCGTTTGACCCAAAAAAGAAGACCTTAATTCTCAATTCTCACCACGATACGGTCAAGGTGGTCGACGGCTGGAAGTCCGATCCTTTCGGCGCCACCATGAAAAATGGCCGCATCATTGGGTTGGGAAGCAATGATGCCGGTGCCAGCCTGGTAGCCCTGCTGGCCGCCTTTGTGCACTATTACGACCAACCGCTCGATTTTAACCTCGTAATGGTTGCCTCGGCTGAGGAGGAGACATCCGGCCCGGGCGGCGTCAGGTCGGTACTCGAATTATTCGACTTCGCTCCCGATGCAGCTATTATCGGCGAACCAACAGGGATGGATATCGCCATCGCCGAAAAGGGTCTGCTGGTCGTTGATGGAACAGCGGAAGGGCAGGCAGGGCACGCGGCGAGGGACCTGGGTATCAATGCCATATACATCGCCCTTGAAGACATAGCAAATCTCAGGAAGCTGGGCTTTGACAGGGATTCGGCCATATTGGGTCCTACCAGATTGTCCGTTACACAGATTGAGGCTGGCCGTCAGCACAACGTGATCCCGGATAATTGCCATTTTGTGGTCGACGTCCGCGTCAATGAACATTATACCAACACAGAAGTCCTTGAATTGATGAAGTCCGTGTGCCGATCTTCCCTCAAGCCTAGGTCCACACACCTGAACTCTTCATCCATATCTGCGGATCACCCGCTGGTACGAAAAGGTTTGTCGCTGGGCAGAAAAACCTTTGGTTCACCAACGCTGTCCGACCAGGTGCATTTCACCTGCCCCTCTATCAAGATGGGTCCTGGCATGTCCGAAAGATCACATACAGCAGAAGAATTTATCCTGGTCGACGAAGTCCAAGATGGCATCAATACCTTTATTGAAATGATCGATCAACTAATACTCTGATATGAAACTATGGGATAAGGGATACGATATCGATGAATGGATCGAGTCTTTCACGGTCGGGCGCGACAGAGAACTTGATTTGAAGCTTGCAGAAGCAGACATTCTGGCATCCCGGGCACATGCAGCCATGCTTGCACATACCGGTCTGCTGACCAAAGAGGAAAATGAACGTCTTCAAATGGCGTTGTCAGAGCTACTGGACATCGCCAAAGAAGGGACCCTGCTTATAGAAGATGGTGTTGAAGACATTCATTCACAGATAGAACTGATGCTTACGCGCAAACTGGGTGACACAGGCAAAAAAATTCACATGGCTCGGTCCCGCAATGACCAGGTCCTTGTGGCACTGAGACTCTTCCTGAAAGGACGGTTGGACCAGCTGACACAACTTACCTCCAATCTCGTCTCGATATTGCTTGGTTTGGCAGAACAACATAAAGATGACCTCATGCCAGGCTACACGCATATGCAGCTTGCCATGGTGTCATCCTATGGTTTGTGGTTCGCAGGCTATGCTGAAGCTCTTACGGACGACCTGGAGTATGTCCTGAACACGCGAAACCTGATCAACAGGAACCCCCTGGGCACCGCCGCTGGCTACGGTTCTTCGATGCCCATCGATCGCGATATGACTACGGCCGCTCTCGGCTTTTCCGGTCTTTGCATCAACCCCATCAATGCTCAGATGGGAAGGGGAAAGACCGAATGGCATGTAGCCAATACATTGGCAGCAATAGGGCTGACATTGTCGAAGATGTCTATGGACCTATGCCTTTTCACCAATCAACACTATGACCTGATGAAGCTGCCGGACAAGATGACCACGGGTTCTTCCATTATGCCCCACAAAAAGAATCCCGACGTATTTGAGCTCATCCGTGCAAAATCAAATCTATTGATCAACCTGCCCAACCAGGTAAGCCACGTCCTTGGCAATTTGCCGAGCGGATATCACCGCGACTACCAGATCCTGAAAGAGTCTCTTTTCCCGGCACTCGACCAATGTCAAATGATCATGGAGATCCTCACCTACAGCATCCCGGAAATCAAAGTCACCAAGAAAGACCTTTCGGATGAAAAGTTCGCCATGCTTTTCAGTGTAGAACAGGTCAATATCTATGTCCGTGAAGGAATGACTTTCAGGGAAGCCTATCAAAGGGTGGCTGCGGAAATTGCCAACGGGACCTTCAGCCCGCCCAGCAGGTGGGAACATACGCACGTCGGCAGCCTAGGTAATCTCGGCACAGAGAGAATCCAACAAAGATGCAACTGGCTTATGAATAATAATCACCTATAATGCCGCATCGGTTTATTACTCACAGATAGATTACATTTATGAAATAACTACAACTCATGGAAATCCACATAGAAAGAATAGACGCGGCATTCAAGCTCAAAGCCACCAATGCCGCTGGAAGTGAAGCCTTTATCGACGGAAGCAAGGCTATAGGTGGCGGCGAAACGGCGTTCAGACCCATGCAAATGTTGCTTTTCAGCCTGGCAGGATGCAGCGCTATCGACGTCATCAGTATTCTCAAAAAACAGCGACAACGAATTGACACGTTCGGAATAAAGGTATCTGCCGAACGCACAGAAGGTACACCTTCTAGCTTTAAGAAAATATTCGTCCAGTTCATTCTTACTGGAAAAATCAAAGAGCACAAATTGGCGCAGGCAATAGAATTGTCTCGAACAAAATATTGTTCGGTTCATTTCTCACTTCACCCGGATATTGACATTCAGTATGGATATTTACTGACCAATACGGAAGACTGATCCCGGCCTATTTATGAAGGATTCTACTCGCAATATCAGGTCCCAGATTGAACGAACTTCGTACCGCGAACATTCTGCCCCCCTGTTTTTAACGTCCAGTTTTGTTTACGACAGTGCGGAACATGAAGAAGCCATGTTCGCCGGTGAGGCCAGTGGTGACATCTATTCGCGGTTTACCAATCCCAACACTACAGAACTGATCCGCAAACTGTGTATTCTTGAAAATGCAGAATCGGGCGTAGTTACGGCATCGGGCATGTCGGCGATTTTCAGCTCCTTGGCGGCACACCTCGGGCAGGGTGATCACCTGATCGCCGCGAAGTCACTCTTTGGCAATAGTCTCTACATAATACAGCACATTTTACCCAACTGGGGAATTCAATACACGTTAGTCGATCTGACCGATCAAGAGGCATGGACCAAAGCTATTCGACCCAATACCAAAATGGCACTCGTCGAGACACCATCCAACCCGGGACTCGAATTGGTGGATATCCAATGGCTATCCGGGCTATGTCGATCGCATGGCATTCTCCTCAACGTCGATAATTGTTTTGCCACCCCAGTCTTGCAAAAACCTGTAGACCTGGGAGCCGACCTTGTGACGCATTCAGCCACCAAATTTATGGATGGACAAGGACGCGTGCTGGGAGGAGTTGTTGTAGGAAAAGAAGAACATGTGACACCCATATTCGAGTTTTTACGTCGAACCGGACCATGCCTGTCCCCCTTCAATGCGTGGCTGTTATCAAAAAGCCTCGAGACACTAGAGGTGCGGATGGAAAGGCACTGCAAAAATGCCATGGCTCTGGCCTCTAAACTTGAAGGGAAGCCAGGGATTCGTATGGTCCGCTATCCCTACCTGCGATCCCACCCCCAATATAGCCTGGCAAAAAGACAGATGGCCCAGGGAGGGGGAATCGTGACGTGTGAATTTGCAGGCGGAAAACCAGCGTGCTTTGCTTTCATCAATCATTTGACGATACCCAGTATCACCGCCAACCTGGGAGACGCCCGGACTATAGTCACGCATCCTGCCAGCACTACACACAGCAAGATGTCGCCTGAAGAAAGAGATAGGATAGGCATTACCGATGGCACCCTCCGTATATCTGTTGGCCTGGAAGCGGTGGATGACTTATTAGAGGACATGGAAAATGCACTCGACAGATTATGACGGATGACCTCAAGACTTTTCATCTGCCAACATTCACCCTCGAGAGCGGTGAAACACTTCGCGACGTGCAAGTCGCCTATCGCACCTATGGACGGTTAAGTGAAAAACAGGATAACGTAGTAGTCGTCATACATGCGCTTACGGCCAATGCTGATGTCCACGAATGGTGGAGCGGACTCTTTGGTACCGGAAAGGTTTTTGATCCGGATCAGTATTTCATTATTTGTCCCAACAACCTGGGATCTCCGTACGGCACCACATCACCACTCAACCGTCAAGGGTCCCATGATTCCGGAAAGGAGGCGGATTTTCCGTTTTACACCATACGCGATACGGCATTGCTGCATTTGTCCTTACTCGAATACCTTGACATAGGCTGTATTTTCCTCTTGATCGGCCCTTCTTGCGGAGGCAACATCGCCCAGGAAATGGCTTACTATTCAGGAGAGAAAGTGAAAAACCTGGCATTGCTTTGCTGCTCAGCTCAGGAGTCACCATGGGTAATAGCCATCCATGAAGCTCAAAGACAGGCACTCCTCATCGATCCGGGATTCATAAGCGGAAGCGGCAAAGGCCAAGGATTGGTAGCTGCAAGGGCAATGGCTATGCCTTTCTATCGCTCACACGCCAGCTTCACATTGCGCCAGTCAGAAAGCCATGACCACGTCATCCGGGACTTTAGGGCTTCAAGTTACATCGCATACCAGGGTAGAAAATTCCTCGACCGCTTTGATGCACGTTGCTACTATCACCTGATCAATGCCCTCGATACACACCACATGGGCCGTAGCAGAAATTCGATCCGTGAGGCACTCGCTCAAATCAAGGCGAATACCATATGTATGGGTTTTTCGTCGGATATACTCGTGCCGACAATCGAACAAAAAGCCATGGCAGAACTCATACCTGGCGCCAAATTCATGGAAATCGAAACCATCTTTGGCCATGACGCCTTCCTGATAGAAGCGGAAAAAGTCAACCGTGCACTGTGCGACTTCCTGGAAGACTGTACTGAGTCCTAAAAATCGAGTTCTATGGTATCTCCCGGCTTATAGGTGCCATTCTGACCGGAACCCTGGTCATCCTTTTTTTTCTTTTTCTCGGTATTCCTAGATCCCGTGGGCTTGTTGACAACTTCAGTCTTGGATTTCGCTTCTTGGGGCTTATCCGGCTTGTCCGATTTCAATTTTACCGTCAACAGTTTATATTCTCCCAATTTGTTGCCCAAGGCCTTCCACCCTTTGACATCTATAAAGGAGGCGATATCCAGTTCTTTTTCCACCTTATTTCCTCCCGACTTATAGCCGTAGACGACTACGGGTTCCTTGGCCGCTGTCGCAAAGTACAGCCGGGACCCGGACGCCTCGGAAATGAATTTGAATCTTTCTGCAGTTGTGGAAGTCTCAATCTGAAACCTCTTGACCATGGTCCATCCCTTCTCACCTTCATAGTAAACCACGGATACAATACTCTTTGCATGGATTTTTTTCACCTCCAGGAGCTTGTCGGTATCGATCTTCGATTCGAGTTCCAGTTCGCGGACCTCGTATGTTCCGTCCCGGTACAGGGCCAGGATTTGATCCCCTGTATCGAAACCGCCGAGGTATTGTCCTCTTTCCTCTTTGTTGATACGGCCGCTGACTTCATCCATCCATACTTTGATGGCGCCCAGCGTCGACTTTCCAATTTCAAGTTGGGAAATTTTCTTGACCGGATATTTTGTAAGGATGTTACCCTGTGAACCTCTCCCTTTGATGGCTATATCCGCAAAGTCGAATTCGAATACCTTTTTCTTTGCATTGCATCCTGGCGAAAGCATCACCTGGACAATTTCCGATTCACCATTCGGGTTGGCAGTGAAGTACAGTACCCTGGATCCTTTTTCCACCTTCGTCAAAAGATAGGATTTGTCGCGGGTGATTGCCTTGACATTGAATCTCTTTGCCATGGCCCTCCCCGTGGCACCATCGAGATACACCATGTTGTAAGTGGTGCGTTCATCACCCTTCTTCCATACCGCAACGTGAATGACGTTTTTTCCTACGAAAACCTTTTCCTCGATGCGCGACACCTGGAAAGTGCCGTCCTTTTTGAAAACGATGATGTCGTCCATGTCGGAACAGTCACAAACGAATTCATCTTTCTTGATGCCCATACCGATGAAGCCTTCCTTCCTGTTGACATACAACTTGGCATTGTTGGCCACCACCTGCTCTGCCTTGATTTCGTCAAAACTGGTGATTTCTGTTTTCCTCTCTTTCCCATTCCCATATTTCTCCAGAAGGCGGTCAAAATAGGCAATGGAATAGTCCGTCAGGTGCTCTAGATCGTAGTTCACCTGGTCGAGTTCTTCAAGCAACTTGGCCATAGCTTCATCGTGCCTGAACTTGTTGTATTTGGAGATCCGCTTGATGCGAATCTCGGTGAGTTTGATGATGTCCTCTTCTTCGAGATCCCGCATCAGCCGTACCCTGTTGTCGTTCGAACCGGGTTTGTCGGATGGGGTAACTACGTATTTACGCAAGCCTGTTTCAATGATTTCCAGGGCTTCCTCGAATGATTCTGCCTCCTCGATATCGCGGTAGATCCATTTCTCAATGAATATCTTTTCCAGGCTGGCCATGTGCCATCGCTCTTCGAGCTCTCCTTTCTTAATTTCCAGCTCCTGTCGAAGGAGGTCCCTGGTCTTTTCAGTGGAGATCCTGAGGAGGTCTTCCACAGTCATGAACCGCGGTTTATTGTCGACGATCACACAGGCATTCGGCGATATGGACACTTCGCAATTCGTAAACGCATACAGTGCGTCGATGGTCAACTCCGGTGAGACGCCGGATGGAAGATCCACCTGCACCTCTACCTCGCGAGCCGTATTGTCCACCACCCTTTTGATCTTGATCTGCCCCTTGTCGGCGGCCTTGATAATGCTGTCGATCAGTGACGAAGTCGTGACGCCGTAAGGCAGCTCTTTGATTAGCACCGTAGACTTGTCGGCTACTTCTATCCGGGCACGTACCTTGACCTTGCCCCCGCGCTTTCCACCCGAATATTCCGATACATCGATCAACCCGCCGGTTGCGAAATCAGGGTAAATCTTTACTCTTTTGCCCTCCAAAACTTTGATGGAAGCCTTGATCAACTCGATAAAGTTGTGTGGCAATATCTTGGTTGATAATCCAACGGCTATGCCCTCTACGCCATGGGCCAGCAGCAAGGGAAATTTAACAGGTAGCGTAATGGGCTCCTTATTGCGCCCGTCATAGGACAGCTGAAATTCCGTAGTCTGGTTGTTAAAGGCTACATCGAGGGCAAATTTGGTTAACCGTGCTTCAATGTACCGGGGTGCGGCAGCCGAATCACCTGTATTGATGTCGCCCCAGTTGCCTTGGGTATCGATCATCAGGTCTTTTTGCCCGAGGTGCACAAGTGCATCACCAATAGCGGCATCACCGTGCGGATGGTATTGCATGGTGTGACCGATCAGGTTTGCCACTTTATGATATCGGCCATCTTCTTTCTCACGCATGCTGTACAGGATACGCCTCTGAACAGGCTTCAATCCATCTTCTATGGCCGGTACCGCACGCTCCAGAATGACGTAAGACGCATAATCCAGAAAATAATCCTCGTACATGCCTTCGAGGGCTACGACATGCTCTTCCGAATGATTCTGTGAATCCGAACCACCTTTTTCAGCCATTAAACCTGATTTTCATGTAAATATAAATAAAGAAATTTTATAATGTATTTATATTCCAATGCTGTATTCCACCCAGCACATCAACGTGATTTCTCTTATCTTCATCGCCAAGGAATCATGCTATGTCAAGTAGAAGAACTTTTCTGATCAATGCCTCTCTAGCACCTATGTCCTTGAAGTGGGGCAAAGGTATGGTGGATTTACAACAAGTGATAAAGACGCGCGAAAAAGTCGACTGGGACGCTGTACGGGAGCTGTTTCCCATAACCCAATGGCGCAAAATTCAATTCAACAGCGGCAGTGCCGGTGTCATGCCACTTCCAGTGCAGGATCACCTTTTCGACCTGATAAGAATCATGAACAACAGGGCACCCTATGTAGCATGGAGCGAGTGGCAAGAAACTAAGAAGAGCAATATTTCCCGAATGGCTGATATGTTGGGTGTCTCTCCTGAAGAACTCATGGTGGTACGCAATACGACGGAAGCACTCAACATGATCCTCTATGGTCTTCCATTGAAACCTGGCGACCAGGTCATCGCTGCACATCACGATTACCCCTTTGCCCTGAACGCCATTCAACAAAGGGTAAAGAGGGACGGCATCTCTTGCGAACTATTGTCATTAGACCTTCCGGCCGATGACGATGAAGTGGTGGGCGCCTATGAAGCAGCCGTTACTCCTGCCACCAGGGCTATTCTTGTCACGTATATGACGCACCGGCATGGACATATCATGCCGGTGAAACGGATCTGCGAGATGGCACATGAAAAAGGTATCCAGGTCGTGCTGGATGCTGCTCACGCATTCGGACAATTTGAACACGACCTGCGGAATCTCGGTGCAGATTACTACGCTACCAGTTTGCACAAGTGGCTCAATGCACCCCATGGTTGTGGTCTCCTGTATGTTAACAAAGACCACATAAACGAACTCCATGCCCATCCTTCTTCCAACCTTGACGCCCAGGGATCCATTGACAAATATGAACACATCGGAACAAGGGCTTTTCACCAGGAAATAGGTATCCAAACCGCCCTTGACTTTCACATGAACATTGGTTCCCAAACAAAACAGGCCAGGCTGCACGAACTGAAAAGCTACTGGACGGAGCGTATCGCAACCGTAGACCGTGTGCATCTTCATACCGACCTTTCTCCCGCCAAAAGCTGTGCGGTGGCTACCTTTTCCATTGACAACCTGTCCGGAGGGAAAATGGTTAAGATCCTGGATGAAGATTACGACATCCACGCCAAATCGGTTGGAGGAAAATGGGGCAGCGGGGTAAGAATAAGTGTGAACGTGTTTACCCATTACAAAGAATTGGACCGACTCGTTCAGGCGGTCACAGAAACAGCCAAGAAAGCCTGATGGAAAGGTTTGTTGGCTGGTTGAGCAAACATAGATGGGTTAACATCGCTGTGATCTGCACCTACTTCCCACTGGTAGTGCTCCCCCACAAAATGTTTGGCACTTTTCTGAATACCAAGGTATTTGTAGGTATCACGCGCGCTCAGTACAACCTATATGTCTTGATCGCCGCTTCCGTATTGCTCTTGATCTATGCATGGTACTTCCATATTGCCGGCCGCGACAAACATTATCGTGGAGCCCTATGGGCCTATATGATTTATAACATCGCTCTCGCCGTCATCATCATCAATATCCTGTTCGTCATCAACATTGAAATCGTTCACTTTCCCCAGTATGCTTTAATGGCAGTGCTGTTGTTTCCGCTGCTTTCAAATTACCAGGCAACCTTGATCTGGACAACCCTGGCGGGCGCTTTGGATGAAGCCTACCAATATTTTGTGCTTGCTCCCGATGACACTTTTTACTACGATTTCAACGATGTGGTGACCAACCTGGTCGGTGCCTCATTCGGCTTGTTAATCATTTGGGCCGCGGGCATCAGGGGAAACAGACCTTTCAGGAGCCACAGTAAGTTCATCCTGATGGCCACCTTTACGTTGATTGTCTTGTTGGTCATACTCTATAGGACCAAAGTGCTCAGCATTTACCCCAGTAAAGATCATCAATATCAGCTGCTGCGCAAAGACATCAGCGGCTTCTGGTATGCTCCCAATAAGAGGGTCACTTACCATGTCATGAAACCCATGGAAGGAATGGTGGCAACGCTCCTTCTGATGCTCAGTAAATGGAAGCTGGGCTCTTTCCCGGAAGACCACCGGTCATGAAAAGGAATCGTTCTGTCCTTTGAGACAAATGTTTCAAATCCATTAATTTCACGCCTTATAACGAGCGCACAACTATGACGAAATCGCATTTGAACCTACTTTGGATATTGATATTTATCTCGGAAGTTGCCATCACGACGGCCCAGGTTACACCACCCGATGCCTTTTTCCCTCACGGAATGGGTGAGCATTTTACGCCGCATCACCTATTGGTCGACTACTACGAAAAGGTGGCAGAAGAGAGCCCACTGGTCGAGGTAATGCAATATGGTAGCACCAACCAGGACCGTCCACTGATATTGGCCTTTGTCACTTCAGAGGCCAACCACGCCATCCTGGAAGATATCAGGAAAAACAACCTGAAAATGGCCGGCATAGAACAAGGTGATCCCGATACCGCCATGGCGAAGTCCATCGTCTGGCTCAGCTTCAGCGTCCATGGCAATGAGGCGGCGGGGTCGGAAAGTGCGCCCTATGTGCTTTACGACCTTGTAGACCCGGCCAATGAAAAAACCAAAGCCTGGCTTGAAAACACGGTTGTCGTCCTCGATCCGAGCATCAACCCCGACGGATATTCCAGGTATACCCACTGGATACGTAATGTGGCTGCGGCGGAAAACAACACAGACATCAACGACGTGGAGCACCAGGAGCCATGGCCCGGTGGACGTGTCAACCACTACCTTTTTGATCTCAACCGCGACTGGGCCTGGCAGACTCAGGTGGAAAGCCAGCAGCGTATGAAGGTATACAACCAATGGTTGCCCCACATCCATGCGGATCTCCACGAAATGGGTCATGAGAACCCGTATTACTTTGCCCCCGCGGCAAAACCCTACCACGAGTACATCACCGAATGGCAAAGAGAATTCCAGGTAACCATCGGCAAGAACCACGCCCGGTATTTCGACGAGGAAGGGTGGCTGTATTTCACCAAAGAGGTATTCGACTTGTACTACCCTTCCTACGGTGATACCTACCCGACGTTTTCCGGGGCCATTGGTATGACCTACGAACAGGGTGGTTCGAGAAGGGGCGCCCGGGGCGTGAAATTGTCCAACGGTGAAATTCTTACGCTGAAGAACCGCATAATGCACCACAAAACCACCGCCTTGTCGACCATTGAGACAGGACACCTGCACAGATCCAGGCTTCTACAAGAATTTCAAAAATTTTATGCCGAATCGTCAACAGAGCCCAAAGGAAGGTACAAAACCTATGTGGTCAAAAGGGATTCATCGGGACACAGGTTAAAAAGCCTGTGTGCGCTGCTCGACAAACAAGACATACGGTATGGTTCTGTGTCCGGACCCATTCAAGTTACGGGCTATGATTACCTATCGATGGGTACGGTCACCACTGAAGTACACCCCGGAGACCTTGTCATATCGGCATTACAACCTAAATCGGTGCTTGCACAGGTACTCATGAATCCGTCTAACGAACTCGAAGACTCGCTCACCTATGATATCACTGCCTGGTCTCTGCCTTATGCATATGGCCTGGAAGCAATAGCAACGGAAACGACGATTACACCCGGCAATGACTTGTCATTCGGGCAACCTGCAGCCACCATCAATAAAGCTTATGCTTTTATGGTTCCCTGGACGGACGTCACCCAGGCCTCATTGGTCGCAGGCCTTCTAAAGGAAGGATTCAGCCTGCGCATTTTACCCAAGCCAGTAGCAATAGATGGTCATAGCTTCCAGGCCGGTACGGTGATGCTGTCCAAGGCCGATAACAAAAGACATGGGCAGATGATGGATAAAATTGAAGGAGTGCTCAATGAACGCGGAGGAATCATCGTGCCTGTTGCGACGGGTTTTTCTGCTTCAGGCCCAGACCTGGGAAGCAACCAGGTAGACCTCATCAAGGCACCCAAGATTCTTACGCTGATGGGCGAAGGTGTCGGCACCAATGCCTTTGGCCAGGTCAAATGGTATTTTGACAAGGTAATCCAGCTGGGGCATACGATGGTGGACATTGATCAACTCGCTTCCATCGATCTTACAGACTACAATACCCTCGTCCTGCCCGACGGCTTTTATCGTATTGACAACAATCTCAAAAGCAAACTGGGCGGTTGGGTCAATGGTGGTGGTAAGCTTATCGTTATGGGCAGGGCTACCAGAAACTTTGCCGATGCAGAAGGATTTGCACTGAAACGCTTCGCGACCGACGAAGAAAAAAAGGAAGATGAAAAAATGAGTAAAGAGGAAGCACTGGCGGCCAGGTATGAACACTATTCCGATAGGGAGAGAAATTTTATCAAAGGCATGGTTCCCGGCGCCATTTTTGAATTGCAAGTCGACGGATCACATCCACTTGGATTTGGTCTTGGTAAAAAGTATCATTCGCTGCGCACCAGTAATACCCAATATCCCCTAGCCACCGATATACACAATGTAATCGTTCACCCCAGAGAAGGAGGTGCGGTCATCGGTTTTGCAGGCTCCAAGATTAGAAAAGAACTGGAAGACACACTGGTCTTTGGTGTGGAAGACAAGGGCCGCGGGCACGTCGTGTACCTGGTAGATAACCCGCTCTTCCGTGGATTCTGGTACAATGGCCTTTTTCTCTTCAGCAATGCATTGTTTATGGTGAACTAAGACATTTGGTGATGTGGTGAATTGGTGATGTAGTGAATTGGTGATGTAGTGAATTGGTGATGTGGTGAATTGGTGATGTGGTGAATTACGAGATCATTGGTCTTACTATGCGACCCCAACAGGGTCGAAAAAATGGTACTTATTTTTCTCTAATATAATGGGACCTCCCTGAGGTCCTTCCCGGTATTTGAACTCATTTCTCAAGCTTTGGCGAAGGAGTGGGATAGTTCAAATAACTGTATCTACTAATTTAGAAGACATGAGTAAGAAATAGAACACAAAACCGGCAACCAGCAACCGGTAACTGGCAACCCAGTAACCAGCACCCAGCCGACGAAACCCATCATATTCCACCACGATTGACCCTTCTTTTCTTTTTCTTTTGTAGATTTAGCAACCGTAATACGCTCTATCCCAACCAACCTTCATAAACTACGATATGCTCACTGTATCCATTATCAAGCCTCATCTATACCGATCGAATAAGCTTGCTCACTTTTCAATGCTATCTCCATGAAGAAGAATCAAACTTACTTTTCTTTTATATTGATCCTGGTAGGATTGTTTGTTTTGCATCCTGTCCATGCACAATTCTCGGACCAGGACCAGGGCAGGGACCTGGACGCAAGTCCTGAAAAAACGCAGCAGATCAGCATCTGGCGCGTTGATGAAGCGCATCTTGAGGACCATACGACCGGTGAGTCCTATTATGTTGCATGCGGATCGGAGTCATACCTTTTCTACAAAGGTGCCGGCACCCATGAGGATCTGATCTATGTCATCCAGAATGAAGGAAATGAGCCACTCAAATTGGAATTACCACTTTCCTTGTCGAAAGGTAGTGACGACGCTTACGAAATCACCCACCAACCAGGAAAACCAGTATTAGAAGCGGGAGAAAAGGTACATTTCATCGTGCGTTACAGCGCCCCTGAGGAATACGCCGATGCCAAAGGGACAATTAATATTTCGAGCAGTGATCCCGTCAATCCTCTCTGTGTGATCCTGTTGGATGTGG
>JBFKOL010000052.1:0-17597 GCA_041628815.1 Saprospiraceae bacterium
AAAGATCTCAAAAGAGTGGACTTCATGTTCGATGCACAGATTGATGACACAATGTTAAGTAAATGATTGAAGGATGCATTCTGTTCAATTTTTGAAGTTGTGAAGTTGTGGGGTTGTCAAGTTATCAGGTTGCAAATTTATAGAGTTGCATTGTTCCTGGTTGCAGGTTGTATAACTTTTTATACCCTATATTACTTCCCTAATACACCGAGTACAGGGCGAGCCACTCAAACTACCTAAACCACTCAAACTTCTTAAACTGATCCCCCCATTCCTCCTTCCTGATGCGATAGGTGTAATTCTCCTCAGGTCTTTTCATCAAATGCTTCAATGATGGATCTGTCAGACGCACCGCACCAATCTTTTCCGCTGCTTTGATGGAGCGGATGTTTTCCTTGCCGATATGTAGTAGAACAAAGTCCACTTCCTTAAATGCATGATCGATCATCAGGCGTTTGATGGCACCATTGTACTTGCCACCCCAGTATTTTCTTGACAGGAAGGTCCAGCCTATTTCGATGCCATTGTTCACCCCGGGAATGGGCTGGTATCGAGAGCTACCGATCACCTTGCCGGTGGACCGGTCAATGATGACGAGGGCGCCGCCCGAGGCCATCGATTCTTCGAACAGATTCCGGAAGACTTCTTTTTTGTAGCGGTCATAGCTGGGATGTTGCACCCATAGTTCCTTGTCACTGGCTACCTTGTACAAATCGTCAAAGTCGTCATCGGAAAGAGGTCTCAGGGTTACGAGATTGTCCTCTAGTATAGGCTGCCTGTTCATTGATAGTTCAACTCGTTTCGCCGATGTGTTTTTTATAAAATTTCCATACTTCCCTTGCTACATCTCTGCCCAGTTCGAGACCGGCTACATTATCTGCCTGGATATGGTATCCTCCGAGCACTCTTGAAATACCGGCCATTTCCGCGGTTTCTGAGAGGGTGGGGAAGTGGAGAGTGACGGTGTCCCCGAGGTTGTCAGGCTCTGTTAAGGCTCCTGCCACCAATTGGACATCTACGCCAAATTCGTCACTACCTGTCCAGAGCTTCAATGCCTCGGCACATCCACCGCTGATGGTGCTGTGCCCGGATACATAGCTGGGAAAGGGTGGGCACAAAAATGTTTCAGGCGAATAGGGTCTCCATTGCTGACCTTCAAGTTCCATCATGCCTTTACCTTCGCCGCCCCAGGCTTTGATGATCTGGTCTTCATAATATTGGTGGACGAGCGCATAAGGTCGTGCATAGTCATAAAACATCTTGGAATCCCACGATGCGATAAAAGCATCCATGGCGACGACCTGGTTGTAAAAATACATTTTGACATCCTCGTCCAGGGTATGGTTGTCCCTCCTGGAAATGTCCTGCGCAAAGATCAGCCAGTGACCAGCCTGCTGCACGGATTTGGGTCCGTCCCGCATGAATTCCACAAGCGCCTTTTGTTCGTCTGTGAGGTTGGCCTGCATGTCTATCACTTCCCGCACTTCTTCTTCGAGCTGTTTCGAACCGATCATCGGGGGTGGACCTGGCCGGAACTGATCCGCGGACTGCAGGGCGATGGGTTTTACCTTGTCCCAGAATGGCGTCAGGCATCCCGGGGCAAATTTTCCTCCTTTACCGTCGGAAAAATACTTGGGCTGCCAGCGGTTGGGGTCGACATTGACATCTGCGGTATTGACAGGTTCATACCCGACATAGTTGAAGTACGGTTGGCCTTTGGATCCTTCTTCTTCGCCATATTGATTCGCACCGTCGCCTTTGCGAGCATCGATGACAGCTTTGGCGGCAAGATTCCCAATGCCCTGTGGTGTTGAAGGATCCAGGGATGCATCATTGGGATCCAGGCCCAATTCTTTCATAAAATCTTTGAAAAGCGTTTTATCGGAATAATAGTATTCATTCATGGCCCTGAAGGCGGCATAGCTGATGGCAATTTCTTTGTTCTGCAAGGTTTGTTCATCCGGGGGTCTGCGATTAACTCCTTCAAGGTAAACCGGTATGGCTTTTTCGTCATAGCGGGACCAGGCGTCAAAAACCGACACAAAGATGAGTCCCAGGTAACGGGAGGTAATGGTAGGCCTGGGATTGAACCTTTCAGTGTCGCTGGCGGTGGCCGTCAGTGCGATTTGTCCCCATCGGTAGGCCAGATTTTCGGCACCCCTGGGCTCTGGTCCATTTTGATATAAAGCATTTATCTCTTGTCGTTCCGGTCCTTTACAACACCATAGGAGCAACAATACCAGAATAAGTGGAAACTTGTACATTTTTTATTTTTTGATTCAGCAATTCACATTTACCCTCCAAACACAGGAAGGATTCCCTGGCGATTACCCTTGATGAATTTCGTTTGGTGATATCCAAACGACTGAATTCCAAGGGTTGTGTTTGACTTCACGACCGTATTTTCGAAATGTACAAAACACGCAGGTTAATTGCCCGCTATATCTTCAACTTTTATGCTAAATCCTTGTCAGAAGAAGTCTTGCTTCATCAATTGGATCTTGTCAAACAATTCTCCTACACCCAATGCTGCCCAGAGAATAAAGATACCCACGGCGATCTTGATGTACCAGGGAATCCGGAATCGTGTTGTACGAGTAAAGAAGGCATCAATGGGTGGGAAATAGAGTAGAGATAGCACTACGATGAAAATGCCAAAGCCGGGATCGTTGCCCCAGAATGCGTTGATGACGCCGATGAGTAAAAAAAGTGTTCCAAAGATCCATGATAGAGCAGTTCGCAACATTGTATAAGATTCCATACAGAAAGATACAATCATTACGTCAAGGTGGAGGGATGAGCAAGTTTATAACTCTCTTGGGTTACTGATAATCCAGGCTGAATAATTTTCCCTTGATGTTACTACCATCTCTTTTTGTTTTCCTGACGGTGAGGACAACCACCAATAGGATGGTCAGCAGGCGAAATAGATTGGCTCCCCATCCGCCTATGGCATTGGTAGCATCGATATCGAAGATTTCCCAATAAAGATTCATGAGGATGTGAGTGCCTATCGGTACCCAAAGGTTGTGGTCCCATTCGATGTAGAGCCACCCAAAAATCAGGCTTCCCGCGAAAGTAATACCGAATACACCCGCGGTGCTAGCGAGGTCATTGCCCTGATAGAGGTGGCCCAGACCAAAAAGTACAGACGCCAGGACAATGGCCGGGAAAAATCCGATTTTGAGGACCCTGAATAACAAGCCGAATAAGAATCCCCGGAATATCAATTCTTCGCTGAAGCCGGAAATGAATGACCAAAACAGTATGTCCAAAAAGGTCGTATCCCTATTCACCGGAGCAATGATCAGAAAGCCAATGAGCATGGGAAGCGTAAAGATCAAAGACTGTGTCAATCCGGATAAAATATTCTTATCCAAACCAAGAATGGAGAGCACATGGTCCGACCTGTTCATTGATTTGACGACCAAAACAGTAAAGACCAAACACAAGCCAATTTGCAATGTATACCTGAGGCCGTACCTGATCCACTCGTTGAGATGAGACAGGTTGGCCATCTTTTCGGTGTATCTCCAGGAGTCTTCAATGATGAGATACATCACCAGGATTGCAAAAGCAAATAATATTTTCTTAGTCATACCTGTATCCTTGATTTGAAACTATTCTCGCTTCCATACGAGCTCTGGCATGCGGGTATCACTGTCTATTATACGGGCGGATTTAAGGTTATGAACCACCCCTCTGAGCATCTTGTCACTCACCCATCCATGGATCGCCCATTCGGTGGCATGGTACCAACGCTCGGCATCTTTGCTGTTAAGACCATACCGCTCGATGACCAGATCGATGTTTGCGTCGTCCTGCATGAACCGGTCACAACTGTCGTGGATCGTCCTCAGCATGCGGATGACTGCCTCGGGAGACTGTTTAATGATTTTGTTGGTGGCCGCTACTACGAAACACGGCCAAGGAGTAATGAATTCTCCGATCCTCCTGAGCCGGCCTCCATCGACAAAGGGCTTGGAGGTATATTTCTCCCAGTAAAATACATCTGCCTCCAGGGACTCCAGTGAAGCCAGGGCACCTTCCAAATTTTTCACAACCTTGAATTGATCCCTTGCTAAACTCTTATCATGGTCTGTCGCGTCGACAATGGCCATCAGATGCGATCCCGAGCCGAAACGGCTGATGGCATAGCGCTTGTCGTAAATCTCAGCGTGATGCATCAGTGCATTTCGTATTCCGGTATGAATGCCCCAGATCAAGGGAGTGGTCACATACCCGGAAATGATTTGGGACGGGTTGCCCGCAAAGATGTCCTTGATGATGCCTTCGGTCAGCAGGATACATGCATCGACATCGTCGTTTCTCAGGGCCTTCGTCATTTCACCCGTGCCACCTTTGAAGGTGGTCCATTCAATATCGATCCTTCTGCTTCTGAAACTGCCGTTTTCAACGGCCAGGTGTATTGGCAGGTTGAAATGTTCCGGCACACCGCCAAGTCTTATTGTTTTATTTGTAGGATGTTTTGTCATTTCAAACCAATTCTATGGCTCCTATTTCAAGCAAGGGTTCAAAAAGATTGGCAGCGCCGGTATGTTCTACAATTTTGCCATTCACCACCTTATCGAGGTTTATGCCTGTAACCGTTATTTTTTTATGGGTTGGACGAATACCCATCCACTCACCGACGTGCACACCTGTCATGAAATAGTAAGTGGCGACCCATTCATCTTCACAGACTTGTAATGTAATGGTCAGTTTTAAGTCAGCATATGTCTTTCTGACACCATTGATATGGTCAATAGCCCCTTGTATGCCCACTTGATATCGCTTCCCGTAATATTCCTCGGCATAATCGAAACTTATGAAATCGCTGATCCGCTCTATGTTACCAGTATTAACGACTTCCTCGATGTACCTTCTTACGATATCCTTTGCCATGTTTTTGTTGATCTGATGGATTTGAGTCATGGATTTATGGTGTACTCCAATTCCACCATTCCGTCTTTATAAGCTGTCACATCTATTAATTTAAGATTTATCCGTTTGCCAATAAAATTAAAGAACAAGGTACCGGCACCCAACAGTACGGGCATGATGGATATTACGATTGCATCGGCAAGATCCTGGCGGATGAATTCCTTGGTGAGTGCGGCACCCCCTACCATCCATATGTTTTGGTATTTCGGTTTGAGTTCGTTTACGACTAGCTCCCGTAGATCGCCAGAGCGGAAGTCGACCTGCTTATTGTCCGATTGCAGTGTCCTGGTGGTCAACACGACTACGGGTTTTTCGCCATAGGGCCAACCAAGTTGAAGTGCTATTTCATAAGTACGTGATCCCATCACGTAGCAATCGATACTATTAAGGAAAGCAGCAATCTCTGTATCTGCCAGTGTTTTTCCTTTTTCATAGGTCGAGGATGAATACATCCAGTCAATTGTTTCGTCTTCTGCGGCTATGAAGCCATCGAGACTGGCAACCATGTGTATGGTAATCCTGGAATCATCATTTGTCATTCGATCAATTTGTAGAGCGACCTAAAAAGTTGGTAGGTTAAGATAATTATGCTTAAGGACAACATGAACAAATAGAAATGAAGTTTTCAAAACCCAACGGTTTTCACGATCTCAATCAGGAAATCCCCGGATAGAAGTTCAGTGGTTATTATTGCGCCATTTCCAGCGCCAGGAAACTCCCATGTCGATGAACCAGTCTGTTGCATCTGCGTCTCCCTGCCATCCCGTGGAAAAATCGAGTTGTAATTCTGAGTTGATCACCAGGGACATCCCGGTATCCGTATTGATATCGAAGTCATTGAAGAGTCCATAAATCTCGGCAAAGACCCCGATCTTGTCCGTAATGGCATAAGAAGCATTCAGGACGTAAATGAGATTGGGATCACCGCCATTCCCCATCCAGGCGACGCCCAGATTGGAAGTGATTGCCAGACGACCTGTGAGTTGACTGACGGATGAAAGGGTGAACATGCTGCCCAATTGGTCCCGTCTGAAATCCGCACTTTGCGCTTTCAGCAATAGCCTTCCCTGCAAACCTACGGAAGGTATGACGCCTGAGCTCTCGTACAAATTGATTCGGCCGCCAATCTGTGTGTCACTGATGCCGTTGGAATTGGTTTGCGGCCCGTTAAAGTTGAAACGTGTGGATTGCCATGTAATCGCACCGTTGATTTCGATGTTTTCCGTAATCCCCAGTCTTAAGACCGTATTTTCTAAAAAAGAGGACAGGGATGTGCTACCATCATCTATACGGTTGAAGGTCATTCCTGTCTGGACCTGGAAAACCTTGTTGCCTACCGTGAAGGGATTGATGCCCTGGCCGGGTCTTCCTGTCCTGATCGATTCGCTGAACTGCCCAAAAATCGAGAAGGGTAAAGTGATAATTATCAGTAAGGTTATCGTTGACTTCATTTGAGGTCTGATCTATTCATAAAATAGGAATTATACCTTGATCATACCTCGAAACCCCCTTGCCGCATAATAAGATTGCGCACCATTGTGATAAATAAATACATGGTCGTAGCGGAAATCACCAAAAATAGCACCGCCGTGTTTACGGATTGCGGAAGGTGTTTTGAGCCAACTCGAGGTTTTGGTATCAAAGTTTTCCAGTTTCTGCAGTTGGCGGTACTCCTTTTCAGTCATTATTTCAATCCCCATTTCGGCCGCCATATTCACGGCATTGTGTTTTGGTTTATGCTCCTTGCGGGCCTCCAGTGCCGCCCTATCATAGCAAAGACTGCGCCGTCCCTTGGGGCTCTCCATTGAGCAATCTGCAAACATGACTTCCCCTGTGTCCGGGTTGCAACCGATCACATCCGGTTCGCCCCCGGTGCTTTCCATTGCCTGTAACGAACTTATCTTGTCAGAACTGATCTCCAATCTATGTGCCACATCTTCCCATCGGATATCTTGGTGGCGGTGCATATTATTTTGAAATCGCTCTTCTAAAATGATCAGCAGTGATTCATGGGTGTCAAGTGTTGATTCTACGGATTTCTTTTTGCTCATGATTTCATGATCGTTAAATACAATGTATCAACAAATTTTAGAATAGGAAATAGCACGGGTTGCCGGGTTGTTGTAATCCTGTTACAATGCATCTTCAAGCTGTACCAATTTGGTCTTAAAGAGTATTGCGCCGGATTGATTCACTTGGTTGATTAGATCCCTTTTTACTCTTCTTGCTTCATTTTGGTCTGTTCTGGTAGTGATCCTTGCTTCGGTTATACCGGCAATGATTCTTACTTCCTGTATTCCTGCTATCAAACGACTTCTATGATTAGACTATATGTTCTTTCCAGTATCGGTCAATGGAAGAGGCAAAGCGACCCGGGGCGTTGATATCAAACCTGAGATAGAGAGAAGGCTCTACCAATTCCAATTCCATCAGTGCGAAAGTGTTCCTGGGCGTTCTTACCAGATCGACCCTCGCATAGAGTGGAGTACGGTTCAGCGTATGTATGACATTATTCCCGGCATTGAGCAAAAGCTTTTCAGGTGACTTGATGGCCTGTATACCACCTCCGTGTTCCTCTTGAACGCGGTAATCGCCCGGTGCCACGGTCTTCAATACAGCATGTGAATATGCTCCTTCAAGGTAGGTCAGTGCGTATTCACCTTCATCCTTAATATGCTGCATAAAAGGCTGGATCATGCATCTGCGCTTCTCGAATAGCGGCACGATTTGTTTGATAAGTGCTGTATCTTTTCTATGGATGCTGAACGTATCGTAGGCGTTCGCTCCCAGGATTGGTTTTATGATAATTTCATCTGTTTCAAACTGCTCAAAAGCGCGTTCCAGGTAAGACTTTTGGACGCCTTGACATTTCATGGTAGGTACCAATTCGACCCCTTTCTTTTCGAGGTCAAAAAGGTAGTCTTTTTGAATATTCCAATTGACGATATCGAAGCAATTTACCAGTACGGCACTGGATGCTTCGATGGAATGCAGTACCTGCATAAAGCGATCCAGGTGATCCTGGTAGTCCCAGGTGCTGCGTATTACTACGACGTCGAAGGCATTCCAGTCTGCTGGTTGGTCCCAAGGCACGTTTTTTACTTCGTATCCGAGTGCTTTCAACGGCCGATGAACCAGGTCATCGTCGATGAACCAGCCTTTGGTATTCGACATTGTCAGGAAAGCGCAGGAAGGCAAAATGATGAATTAAGAATGAAAAGTTAAGAATTAAGAATTAAGAATGAAGATGACCGGAACGAAGTGAAGGGAACTGTATGAAAAAACACCCATTGGTGGTGTTTTGGGATGAGCCGGGCAGCAGTAAATTCATGTATACTCATACCTGAACGCGGATATGATGTAGTACAGCCTAAGTACCGATGATTAACGGGAAAGAATGATGAATTGAGATTGTAAAGTGAGGTATAATAAGCTCATGCCATTAAATAAAGCAATCAGCTCATATCCCGAGTGAAGAAGACCTTTTGACCAGTTCATGGAACAAATCAAACGCGTAGCATTTATCGAAATCATTTTTCTATCAAAACATCCCTTGTTATGTAGATTAATGGTTGGAAATCCCACTTCTTTTATTCTTAAAATCGCTCGGGTTGATTCCGGTATGTTTCTTAAAAGCACGGTTGAAAGTACTTTTTGAAGAAAATCCACTAGACAGGCCAATACCGAGTAAAGTCATTTTGTTCACCTTATCGGACGCAATTTGCCTCTTAGCCTCTTCCACCCGGTAACGGTTGATAAAGTCGTAAAAATTGGACCCTGAGGTACTGTTGATTATTTGTGAAAGGTGATTGGGTGTCAGGTCGAGTTGGTCAGCCAGGGAGAAAAGAGTAAGGTCCGGATCGAGGTAGGGTTTGGCATTGATCATGTAATCTTTTACCTTTTGAAAGGACTCATCTTTCTTTTCAGGGTTAAAACCAGATTTTTCATACTTTTCTTTTACAATGGGAGATTGAGAGGAGGAATGGAAAATAAATTCCTGTTTGAATCCAAAGTACCCGATGACATACACAAAAACACACAGGGCAACATTGGTGAATGCACCGCCATATTGAGGAATTGTCAAGCTGGTAAACCTGTCTACTGCCAAGCTGAATACGGCTATACATCCTATGGCCAAAATACTCCAACAAAGTAAACTTAGCCAGGTCAGCTTCTTCCTGTCGAGGTTGGAGAAAATGAGCTCAATTTTTATTTGATGTTTCCTTAACAGCGATAAGGTATGGATGGTATATCCCATGACACTTGATAATTTGAGTATCAAGATGATATTCCTCAGCCCATCGGTCACTGTGACCCAATGCATGATACCTCCGAAGAAATAGCCCAAAGCAAAAAGAAAGGGTAAGAAATGGATCATGCTCGCTGTTCTGACAGCAAAATTGGCTTCCGTCAATGAACGTGTATACAGCCACAGCAGCGGACCGTAGAGGAATATGGAAGCTTCGCTGAACTCAAAGATTGCTTCTTTCCAGGTGGGGAAAGGATGTACGGTCTGATTCAATAAAAATAGGGACACCAAATTTGTAAATAAGGTAAGCAGTATGCCACACAGAATGAAATCAGCCACCACTTTGTGGTCTTTTCCGAGAATAAGGCTCAGAATAAAAACAGTGATGGCTGCACTTGCCACAAAAAGGTATTCCATAAGTATCATTCCTTGATTCAAAATAAGGAGATAGCCTCAAAAATTTGGGGTCAATAGCCACGCGAAGGCCTCATCCTACCCGATGAAGCGCATCAATGCATGTTTTTGGCAAATATTGTGGCAAAAATACTGTTCATGGAGATCGTTGTTCAAACTCAAAAGCTCACCAAGTACTACCACCCTTCAACAATGAACGAACCCGTATTGAAGGATCTTGATTTTCGTATGAACGCTGGAAAATTTACCGTCTTCATGGGCGCATCGGGTTCTGGCAAATCAACATTGCTACACTTGTTAAGTGGCCTTGATCATCCATCTTCGGGGCATATCAAGCTATCGGGTGAAGCCATCAGCCGATATTCTGAAACCCAACTGGCCAGATTCAGAAGAAAATACATTGGGTTTGTTTTTCAAAATCACCATTTGATCGAGGAGTTGACCCTCGAACAAAATATTCTTCTTTCAGGGTTTCTTGTAAACAAGAATAAAAAGAAGGTAAGACAGCGGGCTTATCAACTGATGTCTCAACTTGAAATCGGACATCTGGCGCAAAGATTACCCGGTGAAATCTCGGGGGGAGAAAGCCAACGGGCGGCCATCGCCAGGGCTTTGATCAACGACCCCAAATTAGTTCTTGCAGATGAGCCTACCGGCAACCTGAACAGTGCTGCATCATTGAGTGTAATGTATTGTTTTCAAGCACTTCACCGGCAAGGCGCATCGATTTTGATGGCTACACATGATGTGTCTTCCGCATCGTTTGGAGATGAGATCTATTACCTGAAGGATGGGATCTTGCTGGATTATCTGAACCTGGATGACATTGCAACAGGCGAGCTAAAGAAAAAATTGATTTTGGAATGGCTTCAAAATAACGGCTGGTAAACCGGGTAAAGCGATGAACAGTATCTTTTTAATGATCGGCCAGAGTTTAAAGAAAAGAAAGAAACAGTACTTCTTTCTTTCACTTACCCTTTTCCTGAGCACACTTTTGTTTGTAGCAGCCCTTCATTTACGGCGGGTGACCGAAGATCCTTTTGACGACAATTTTCAAAAGTTGAAAGCTTCGCATCTGCTGCTTTTTTTCGATGCCGGGACTGATGACTACGATCAAATAAAGTATTGGTACGAAAATCAGCCAGAAGTGATGAGTGTTTCCAAGCCTGTACCCTATACCATTTTTGATAGAGGGTTCGCCAGTGGTGGGCGGCAAATCGATGTGGTGGCTCATTTGACGGAATACATCCAGCAATCGTCCCAGGACAGCCTGGTCGTACTAAATCCTGAAGCTACCAAAGTCCCTCGTTATGAAGAAGTATGGCTTCCATATCACTTTTCGAAAAACTATGGTTTACAGCTCGGAGACACTCTCCAATTTCAGTTTGCAACGGGCAGTCATGATTTGGTGATTTCTTCATTTGTGATCGATCCCCATTTTTTGAGTGGTTTATTCAACCCAACGCGCATTTTTATGGCACCGGGTGCTATGGCCATTTATCAACCCTTGGACAAATTGGGCGACTTCATGGTGGGTGTTAGGCAGAAACAACCCTTGGAAACATCAGGCTTGTACAGCAGGTTTCTGTCAGAAATTCCTTATTCAGGCACAAAGCTGGAATACAGGTTGTTCAAATCGGCCTTCACCGGGGTTTATTCCATCTTCAGTATGGTGTTGCTGATATTGTCGGTGATGGTATTTGCGATTGCATTCCTTCTCCTTCATGGCACGCTGACAGGTCAGGTATATGAGGACCAAAGAACGATTGGTATTTGTAAGGCCTTGGGATTTACTCCTGCCGAAATACGTACCATCTATCTGCTAAAACTTTTCTTGATTTGTGTCGTAGTAATACCTCTGGCCTTATTGGCGGCACACCTTACGCTCAACTTGTTATTTCACTATATCAATGGTTCAACCGGATTGAACTATGAGGTAGATTTTGCACTCAACCCATATTTGTTGCCTGGCCTTTTCATTTTTCTATTGGTTGTGATCATTACTTTCTACAGCTCATACCTGGCCGGCCGGGTCAGCGTTGTTCAGGCTTTTCAAAAAAAACCGGTGTATGGACAAAGCAGGATCCGTCGTTTGCCTCTTCACAATTTGCCACCTGCAATCATGATGGGATTCCGATTTTTAGTGAACAGGCCCTTATCTGGCCTGGTCCTTTTTTTTGGGTTTTCGATGCTTTCTTTTCTACTGTATTTCACTTCCGGGGTCAGTTCTTCACTGCAAGAGATAAAAAATCATAAAGCTGAGTGGGGCTTTTTAAATGGAGATTTGCAGGTCAGCCTTGAAAAAGGGGTTTTTATGCCACTTGACCATCTGACTTTTCTAGGCTTATTCTCACAGTTTGAGCCTGCTGTTGAAAAGGTATACCCGTTCAGTTATTCTAATCTAAAAATCGTTACGGATTCTTTCTTGATCGAAGCTCAGGGTATCATTTATGATCTCGATATCGATGAAACGGGGTTTGATAATTTGTATGGACGGCACCCTGAATATCCTGGGGAAGTTGCCCTGGGGATAGCCACTGCATCTGACGCCAATGCCCGGGTTGACGACTCCATTACCGTCCTGATCGAAGGATTGCAGGTCAACATGGTTGTATGTGGAGTCTATCAGGATGTCGGAACTTTCGGACAAGGATACCGCCTTCATTCATCCACTATGGAGACCATCAATCCACTGTTCGAACCTGACCAGTTTGGCATTGCTTTGAAGGATCCACTACATACCGGCCATTTCAAAGATGAGCTCAAAAGGTTCTATGGGGACAAGATCAAAATCCAGGAAAGCATCGAGCAGAGAGGAGCATTTTTATCCTTGATAGACAACGTGCGGTTAGGCGTAATTCTGGTATCCACATTCTTTATCGGGATCATTTCGATTCTGATAGCCAATGATATCAATATAAGCATACACAGAGACAGATTTACCCTTTCAAAATTGAAAGCCATCGGATTTACGAACCTTCAGATCAGGTATTCACTGTTATTCAAATACGCTTGCATGGTATTATTGGGCTTATGCACTGGGATGCTCATCACGTATTCCAGTGGTAAGACTTTGATGAGTGGTTTATCTCATAATATAGGGTTACCCGAGTTCCCTTTTTCGATTCACTTGGCGCAACTTTTTTTAATTGCCTTCGCCGTTTTGCTATTCGGGGGATTTAGCTCCTGGACAGGGATGCGCATTATTACCCGGATCCGGCCAACCACATTAAAACTCGATTGAATATGATCAGATGTATCCTTTTTCTATTGCTTTTTAACGGCCACGCCCAATACTTCCTGGCACAGAATCAATCCAAGATAGATCAATACTTATCCCATGTGTATGCAAATCATGTCATGCCTGGGTTTTCCGTGATAGTAGTGAATGAGTTGGAAGTGGTGTTCGCGTCTTCGTACGGTTTTGCCAACAGGGAAGGTGGAATACCCTTTACCATCCAAACGGTAAATCCAATAGGTTCATTAACAAAATCTATTACTGCACTTGCCATTTTACAACTTGCTGAAAAAGGAAAATTATCCCTGGATGCACCCGTGATCGAATACCTGCCGGATTTTACCACCGCCAACCCTGAGAAAAGTAAAAAGATCACTGTTCGCATGTTGTTGAACAACACATCCGGACTGACCGGACAAACCAGGAACTCTTATGACATGTCAGATGGATCCATAGAAAAAATGTTGGAGGATCTGTCTAATGCCTATGTCCTGACAGAACCAGGATCCGTGTATGCATATTCCAATATCGGTTTTAGTATTGCGGGTTTGTTGATCAGTAAAGTCAGCAGGCAATCCTATGATGCATATGTCAGGGAGAATATTTTTGAACCACTGAAGATGTTCGATTCTTCGGTTTTGCCGATAAATTCAGAAAATAAGGCAACGGGTCATTTTAGCGGCATCCACCAGGCCATTCCTTCCAGAGATAATGAAATGATGGGTGGAGAATTTATTCCAGCAGGAAGATTTGCGCAGAGTACTGTTTCTAACCTCTCACATTATCTTAGAATGTACCTGAATGATGGGGCTTATGCCGGTAGGAAAGTGATTTCTTCAGGTTCCCTAAAGAAAATGTGGTATCCGCAAATTGACTTCATCGGTCTTTCAGAAGAGGAAGGTGGAGATGGAAACAAATTTCAATATGGTCTTGGGTGGATGATTTCTGAAATTGACGGAAGAAAAGTTGTTCATCACGGAGGCAGCACCGGGACGGCTTCTTCTTTTACGATGATAGATCCAGCGAATGGATGGGCCGTATCCCTGCTGAGTAACATCGATCTGACATTGATTAACCGGCGGGATTACGCTTTTGGATTGCACATTGTGAACAACGTGCTGCACCTGGCCGCAGGCAATGCCATTTCAGACTATGGGATTCCTGTGGCAAAGGACCCGACTGAAAACCCCTATCAACTGCCTTTAGAGTTGATGGATAATTATACGGGACATTATAAATTCAAACAAGGTGGTGACCAATTCGTCTACTATGATGATCCGGATGTAATCATCAGTCAAGAAGGCCCTGAGTTAAAAGGAACGGTCATTAGGCAGGGACAGGTGATCAATGAGTTCGTGCTCGACTTTGTTAATCCTTCGTTGGCCGTAAGCAGGAATATGGGCTCACCTTCTTTTCTGCGAATTCAGTTTGACAGAAAGGGTGAAGCGGTGAGGTTGTTTTGTTTTGGCATGGAATTGAGAAAAGAACGAAGCGATGATTTCAATACATTAATTGGAATTGATATTGGGAGACTTGCTTTAAAGATCCCACAAAATTGGTCGTACCTCATTTATGATGAGGTAATCCAATTAACTCATCCAGATTACCATAACGCACAGGTTAAAGTTTATCGAAATGGGGATGGTCCGTATTATGATAGTATAGGAGGTGAGTACATGACAAGATACAACCGTATTTTATGGCATAAGCGCTCGCAAGTTCTGAATGACGGGGGAAAGCATTTGCTGGCCACCTCATTTGATACATCTGTTGATGGCATCAACTATCGTGTGCAATTGATATCGAGACCAACAGATCATTCCTTTCTCATGACCAATGCTATGATTCCATTATTACAAACTGTAAGAACAATTAAAAAAGACGAAAGAACTTTCCTCTCAAACAGCAAATGATCTTTGGTATCGAGAAGTGATAACTGTCTTTTCAGCGCAAATTGGTTCTACTTTTCAATCCGAAAAGGCACATATAAATGATCGTGGCGGCAAGGGCAATGTTGGCAATATTTATTAAAAGCTGCAACTGCCACGACATAGAAACCGCGTATATGGTCGTACATATAATGATCAGCCATCCTGTCCAGGGTGGAAAGAACTTTGTTCGAATATTGGCAATGCCCAGCAAAACAAATCCTATCAAACTAAGGAAACCAGGGATGGCGTAATATGGATTTACCGTCAGGAACTCTGACACTGATGAACCCGAATGCAGTACCTGAATGGGAAAATAAGCCAGCATGAAAAATGATATGGAAATCAAGATCGTACTGAGAAAACTAAGTAGGTTGCCGTCTTGGACCCGGAGACGGTGTATCCCCCATATGCCAAAACCTGCCAACACGTGATAGACTGATGTCAGGTAGTAAACTGTCGCATTGTACCCTCCGATAACAATTTCAATAAGTTCGGAGGTTATCCAGATGGAAAATGCCAGTATTGTCAGAAGCAGCAATTTTTTCACTTAGATTATCATCATTGGGTCAAGAATATTTTTCCATAGGTGTCCGTGTCCTTTTCAAGATCCTGGTGTGCGTTCGTCATTGACTTTCGACAAATTCTTTGAACTGTTGCATCCATTTTTCGCCCTGTTTCCGATACATGCCCGGGAACAGGATGGCGATCAGTTTGGGCATAAACCAGTTGATGCGGGTATACTCGTATTCGTATTCGTACAGTGTCCTGTGTGCATCGAGGGCCGTAAACGTACACTTCATGGTATTGTCCATATGAATGTGGTGGTAGCTGGCTTCGAATGAATCCGGCAGGCGGTTGGCCGTGATGGTTTCTGTCAGTTCCATATCACGCTTGCCATATTGATAATACATTTTAGATACGGCTCCGTCTGCGCCGGCTTTGCCGCTGATCAATTCTTTCCCGATAAAACCGTCCTGGTAATTGCCCAGGTATTGAGGATCTGCGAAATACTTTACGACCTCTTCTCTCGGTTTGTTGATTTCTTTGGATCCTTCGAATTTCATGTCACTCGGTTTTATCCCTCTGACAATTCCTTGAGTTTATCGAGGGCCTTTGTCCAGGTATTGTTACAGTATTCGACGTAGTCTTCGGTGGTCTCGAGTTCTACCGAAACGGTGGTGATGCCGTTTTTTTCGTCGAACGAATAATTTTCGAGACAGCCGGCCCATGATTCCACATCGGGTCCCTCTGTGATTTCTTTGTCTCCATCCAGCATCCCGTAATGACGAATGGATACATACCGGTTGGGTATATTTTCGGCAATTTCGGATACCATTCCAGCGCGTTTGCCATTTTCATCTACCCCGATGAAATAGATCTTGGATCCTTTTTCCCAGCTTCCGTCATAGGTAGAAGTGGGATTGAAAAGCGCGGTCCACTCCTCGTAGGTTTTGATCTCGTCAAGACCGAGCATCGTTTTATAGACCTTTTCAGCGGGAGCGTTGATTTCTTTTTTGTAGTGAAGTTTTTTCATCGATTTGCTATTGCTATTGGTTGTACTTTCAAATATGCGGAATAAAGTCCAATCGTTTTCTCAAACTTTTTCGAGAACCTGTCAAGACCGATGAAGGGCTGCCTTGGCAAGTACGAAGATGACCCATGGTGCTATCTCTGTTTCAGAAACCCAGGAGAAGGGTTCATCTTTTTTACCCAAAGGTTTGTACTTCGCTTCAATCGTCAGACCAGCCTTTGTAAACAAAGTTTTGTAATCTTCCATTGTCCAGAATATATCCTCAACTGGTCTCTTGTCTTCTACATCGAGCATGATGTCACGGACAACATCCCCGGTTTTCGCCTTCCAGTTTTCCGGGAAGTCCCTGGTGGAAAAGGACGCCCATTCGTGTGTGTACAGTTCCGCGGTCGAATCCAGCAGGATCATTTTGCCGGTTGGTTTCAAAAGCGCCTTAAGCCCGGTCAAGATATTGGTCCTGTTGTCCCATCCGGGAATGTTATCAAAAGTAAAAATGGACTGTACCAGATCGAATCGTCCCGGTCCCAGGTGTCTATATGCCCCATTTTCAACCCATTCATATTTTCCGGACGGATCAGCGCTCTTCGCTTCCTGTAGCATGTCGCGGGAGATATCTATGCCTATGACATCGAATCCCAGTGATCTGAGAAACCTGGTGGACCGCCCGGTCCCGCAACCAAAGTCGACGGCAAGTCTACCCCTTATGTGTTCTGAGATGATGTCGGGAAGATCTCGGTATGCGAGATAATAGGTGTTGGGGAATTCAAGCTTTGCATAGGACTCAGCCCGGGTACGGTTGTCCCACGAGTTTTCAAATCTGTCGAGCGAATCGATCATGAATGATGATTTAGGTGAGTTTGTCGTTGAAACCTATGGCCCTTGAACCAAAAAAACCAGTGGACCGACAATCTCCCGGATCTTATAGCCTTGAATTTCCGCAATATTCATCTTTTTCGCAATAGGGTCAGTCCGTCACCAAACAACAGTATACTAACATCCACTCGTTCATCTTTATGGATTTGGTCGTTCAATGTCCGAATGGTTTGGGTGGTAGAATCCTTGTATTCGGGATCGTTCACTTTAAATTCCCAAAGCGTATTGTCAATCAATAACAGTCCATTGGGTTTTAGCAGATCAATACAATACGTATAGTAGCGCAGATAATTCGGCTTGTCGGCATCCAAAAAGATAAAATCGAAGATGGGTCTGTTTGTGTTGTTGGTTAGGTCCTTTAGTGTTCCTAGGGCTGGCGAGAGTCGCAAATTGATTTTGTGTTCCACACCGGCTTCC
>JBFKOL010000053.1:0-17593 GCA_041628815.1 Saprospiraceae bacterium
GGGAAGGACAGGGGCTCCGGGAGTGGCGACTTGCAGCTCTCCGTCTTGCCACAGCGGCAACAATGTGCTGATACAGGGACATATCAATGTTCTGGGCCTTCCAGATGAAGCAATCCCATCATCCACCTACCAGCTATCCGTAGAATTGAATCAAACTGCTGGTCAACTGCATCGCGCTGGTTTTCAGATGACCATCCTCGACCAGGAGGGCAACAATGCAGGGATACTGCTCAACCCCGGACCCAGTTCTACGGTTTCTGACTTTGGACAAAGGATGTATTTTGAACATCAGCCGGCCAAATCATTCGGTACTACCAACACCATTCTGTACGAAGTGGATTGGATATCGCCTGCGGCGCCGTCATCGGAAACCCTCTTCCTGTACCTGGCTGCGAATTTTACCAACGGCAATGGAGCCCGTACCGGTGATCGCATCGTGACAAGGGTAGACACGCTGAAAATACAGCATCTGCCGGACAGTTTAAGAATACAAATCATACGGTTGGAAAACAACTGCTATACCCTTGAATCCACGGATCTTGCCGTTTACATTCAAGGTGGCAGAGCACCTTTCCAGGTTACATGGAATGACAGCCTGGCGGTCGATACATTAAGGTCGGTTACACCAGGCACGTACGAAGTCTCGGTTACAGACCAAAATGGTGCCACAGCTACAGCCGTCCTAACCATAGAAATGGGTCGCGTGCCTGTCATCGCCCTGCCCGATACGGTCTTGCTCTACCTGGATGAAGCATCGATGGTGCTGTCAGACAGGATCCCACAGGTCACCTGTAGAGATCTGTTCGTATACGAATATTCTCCGGCTGTATTGCAATGCTCGGATTACCCGGGTATAGAGGTAGTCGTCAGCGCGACCGACAGCCAGGAAATGAGTAACAGCCAGGTAATCTTTGTGCAGATCTCAGATACGATCCCTCCTTCAATGACATGTCTTTCCCAGGATTTGCGGATAGCCACCTGTGCGCCATTCAGCTATGCCAGACCCTCCGCCTCTGACCCATGCATGGAGGTGTTCCCGGAGCTCATTGCCGGGCAGGGCGTCAATTCCGTTTTCCCGCCTGGTACCACCTTCGACATTTATCAAGCCGTCGACATGGCTGGAAACGTTGCAATTTGCAGCATAACAGTGGTAAACACGCCCTCCATAGATGTCAATATCGAGGTCACCGACATTTCATGCTTCGGCCAGAACGACGGATCAGCAGAGATCACCGTTGCCGGCCCGAACGCACCTTATTCTTATGGGTTAGGACCCGATTTGCTGCCAGTAAACAATCTCGGGCCCGGAGCCCATGAAGTGATGATCCTGGACAATTCGGGGTGTACCTTCAACCGCTCCATTGTGGTCGAAGAACCTGGGCAACTGAGCATTGACGATGTAGAAGTGGTGCACCCCACCAATGCAAACTCAGGCAACGGTAAGATTACACCGCTTATCACCGGTGGAACACCGCCCTATCGTTTTCGCTGGTATACCGAAGATGAACTTTTTTCAACGGACGACCGGTTGGAATTGCTCTTCCCCGGCACCTACTGGTTTGACGTCATCGATAATCGCCAGTGCAGTGTTTCTTCAGATACATTCACCGTAGAGGCGATCACATCCATTGCAGAATACGATGTCGGAAAAAGCATTCAAATTTTACCAAATCCCGTTCTTTCGGTCGCTCAAATTATCACGGATAATATGGATGACCGCGTCCTCAACGTATCGTTTTTCGATTCCAACGGTAATCAGTTGAAAAGATCGGCGGGACAGGTAACCGTACTGGATCTCAATAAGTATCCTGCTGGAATTTATTTTCTGGTCTTCCGGACAGAAAAAAGAAAACCAATTGTCAAAAAGGTGGTTAAATTGTAGAGTCATTAATTTTATCTTAAAGCTGTCGGCTACCGTGATAAAAAGGCCGGACGCTGCGTCTAATACACAAAATGCCATTTATGCGTACCGTGCTGTTTGCCTTTGCTTTTTTAGCCTCGCAGGTTTTACCTGCTCAAAATGCGGGAAAAGGCGTTGTCGAGTTTACAAAAACCAAGATACACCTCGGCATGGTCGATCGGGGAGCCAAAGTATCGGATAAATTCGAATTTATAAACACCTCGGACGAACCAGTGGAAATCGACCTTGTATCCACCTGCGATTGCACCCATGCCAAATGGACAAAAGGACCCATCGCACCAGGAAGAAAAGGCGTTGTTTCTTTCATATTTGACAGTAATAAAAAAGAATTGGAAGAGCCTGTCGACGTTGACGTACATTTCAAAAACAAGGATCCCGAAACGGGCTATCCGCTGGTTGTTTTTCTTTCTTATACTTTCAAATATCCCGACCGGTAGTCAGTAAAATGGTAGTTGTCAGGTTTAAGGCGGTTCTGGTTGAATATCGGATATCTGTTTTGTAATATTCGATATGTGAATTGATCAAAATCCCAAACAACTTGGCAATCGGATAACTTGATATCGAACCCCTACTCACTCAATTTCAACACCTCGAGAAATGCTTTTTGCGGCACCTGAACGGTACCAATCTGGCGCATCTTTTTCTTGCCCTTTTTCTGTTTCTCGAGCAACTTGCGCTTCCTGGTGATGTCCCCTCCATAGCATTTGGCTGTCACATCCTTTCGAAGCGCACTGATCGTTTCCCGAGCTATAATTTTAGCACCTATTGCAGCCTGAATAGCGATCACGAATTGCTGCCGTGGCAACAATTCCTTGAGTCTTTTACAAATTTGCCGGCCAAAAGATTCGGCCTTGGATCGGTGTACCAGCGAAGAGAGGGCGTCAACAGATTCACCATTGAGTTTTATATCGAGTTTTACCAGATCGGAAGCGCGGTAGTCGATCATCTGGTAATCGAAGGAAGCATACCCCCTGCTGATGGATTTCAACCGGTCATAAAAGTCGAAGACGATCTCGGCAAGTGGCAATTCAAAGGTCAGTTCCACTCTTTCCGTAGTGAGATAACTTTGATTGGTCAACATGCCGCGCTTTTCCATTGCCAGCGTCATGATGGTACCGATGTATTCCGGTTTGGTAATGATCTGCGCACGTATATAGGGCTCTTCCACCCTTTCTACCAAAGTAGGATCGGGCAAATCGGACGGTGTATTGATGATCAACTCTTCTCCCTTTTTTGTATAGGCGTGATAGGACACGTTGGGAACCGTGGTAATGACTTCCTGGTCAAACTCCCGGGACAGGCGCTCTTGTATAATTTCTAAATGCAGCATGCCCAGAAAGCCGCATCTGAAACCGAATCCCAGCGCCACTGAGGTTTCTGGTTCAAAAACCAGCGAGGCGTCGTTGAGCTGCAGTTTTTCCAGGCTATCCCTGAGATCTTCATAGTCCTCATTGTCAATAGGATAGATGCCGGCAAATACCATTGGCTTGACCAGTTCAAAACCCTGGATGGCCTTACTGCATGGATTTTCTTGCAGCGTAATCGTATCACCCACTTTGATCTCTTTGGATTCCTTTATCCCGGTAATGACGTAACCCACGTTCCCGGCACTCAATTTTTCCTTGGGCACCTGACTGAGCTGGAGAATACCGATCTCATCAGCTTCATATTCCTTTCCGGTATTGACAAAGCGTATTTTATCCCGGGCTTTGATGGTGCCATTCATGATCCTGAAATAAGCGATAACACCGCGGTACGAATTGAACATGGAATCGAATATCAGGGCTTGCAGCGGCGCATCCGGATCTCCTTTCGGCGGCGGGATGCGTTCTACGATGGCAGCAAGAATATCGTCCACACCCTCCCCGGTCTTACCACTTGCCAGGATAATTTCTTCTCTTTCACACCCGATGAGATCGACGATCTGGTCAGATACTTCGTCAATCATTGCACTCTCCATATCCACCTTGTTGAGTATGGGAATGATCTCAAGATCGTGGTCAATCGCAAGGTATAGGTTTGAAATAGTCTGTGCCTGTATACCCTGTGAAGCATCAACGAGCAGCAATGCTCCCTCGCAGGCGGCAATCGACCTGGATACTTCATAGGAAAAGTCCACATGTCCCGGGGTGTCGATCAGGTTATAGGTGTATTCCTGGCCGTCAGTATGATGGTAATACATCTGTATGGCATGGCTCTTGATCGTAATGCCCCGCTCTCTCTCGAGATCCATATCGTCCAGCGCCTGATCCTTCATATCGCGGTCGGCTATGGTCTTTGTTTTTTCCAATATGCGGTCCGACAAGGTGCTTTTCCCGTGGTCGATATGTGCAATGACACAAAAATTCCTAATATTCTTCATCGTGTGCAAATATACATCTGATTCAACCCTATTCAGATAGGGCTCCATTAATTAATACAACTGCTTGTCTTCAGGTTCAAAAAATTAAAGGAGATTACTTAAAATATTACTTCAGCCGTCCAGAACAGTATGTCGGGTAAAGTAACCTTTAAACAATTTCTCACGTAAAATCCGGATTGCGGCCCGAATGTGCTTTTAGTGTCTTTACGGTTATCTTTGACTCCTTGTGAAAATGCAATATTCGAATGAACCAAATACTGATTGACCTCATCAGCGATACCGTCACAAAGCCTACCCAGGCCATGCTTGAAAAGATGTTGCGCGCGGAAATTGGTGATGACGTCTTTGGCCTTGACCCCACTGTCAAGGAATTAGAGAAAAAATGTGCGGGCATGTTTGGAAAAGAGGCCGCCTTATTTTGTCCCTCCGGCACCATGACCAACCAGATCGCTTTAAAGGTGCACACGCGGGCCTTGGACGAGGTGATCTGCGACGTTACTTCACACATTTATCAGTACGAAACGGGCGGATATGCGGCCAATGCCGGGATTGGTATTCAGTTGTTGGAAGGTAAAAACGGCAAGATCACCGCAGAACAGATTGAAGCAGCTGTCAGACCTGACTTCGATTGGTTACCGGCCTCGCGGCTGGTCGTCTTAGAAAACAGCTGTAACAAGGGAGGGGGTAGCTACTATACCCTGGACGAGATCAGACCCATCCACCGGCTTTGCAAATCACTGGGGCTTAAATTGCACCTAGATGGAGCCCGCCTTTTCAATGTACTGGTAGAGACAGGAGAGACTACCCGGGATGTCGGAATATTATTTGACACCATTTCCATATGCATCTCGAAAGGTCTTGGAGCCCCTGTCGGGTCGGTCCTTATTGGCAGCAATAACGACATCACCCTTGCCAGGCGACATCGCAAAGTCATGGGTGGCGGAATGCGCCAGGCCGGCTTTTTAGCCGCTGCCGGCATTTATGCGTTGGACAACCATATTGGCAGACTTAAAGAAGACAATGATCGGGCGAAAAGGCTTGGTGAGTTTTTGCGGACCCTCCCTTATATTCATGAAGTAAGCCCTGTCATGACCAACATCGTCATTTTCCATTTGGCGAAAGATCCCGCTTCAAAAATGGTAGAGTTTCTGAAAGAAAACGGCATCTCATCAGCGGCTTTCGGCCCCAGGTCAGTCCGGTTTGTTTTTCACCTTGGTATCGATGACAGGATGCTTGAAAAAGTAAGGAAGGTCATGACCACCTATTGATCAATCCCCGGTCTTGCGACGCTGAAGCTCGTCGCGGATCTTTGCAGCTCTTTCGTAATCTTCCGTGGCCAGTACTTCCTTGAGAAGATCCTTCAGGTCCTTCTCAGTCATCTTGTGGAATTTTGTCCCCGGATCCTTGGTTTTGCCACCTGATTTAGGTGATATGCTCTTGGATTCTTCCGATTCTTCAAGCTCTACCCCCGCAGATTCTAATATGAACTCATAGGTATAGATAGGACAATCAAAGCGCACAGCCATGGCAATGGCATCCGATGTCCGCGAATCTATCTCGTATTCTTCTCCATCTTTTATACATACCAACTTGGAATAGAATACGCCATCGAGCAAGTTGTTGATGACGACTTCACGCAATGTAATGTCAAAATGTTCAAGCGTATTTTTGAATAGGTCGTGGGTCAGGGGCCTGTTGGGAGACATCTGTTCCATGGCCACTGCAATAGCTTGTGCTTCAAAACCACCTATCACGATTGGCAGCCGTCGGTTGCCTTCTACCTCGCCAAGTACCACCGCATAGTTGTGGGATTGCGTTACGCTGTGTGACAAGGCTACTATGTCCAATTCTATTTTGATCATCTTAAATGGCCAAGTGGTTCTTTACAAATATCTCCAATTTGTAAATGAATACAAACACTTGGAGGAACATCTTCAATTTTTCATCAATTGTGTCAGTAGGCAGGCATAAATGCCTGCTGAAAGTTCAAACGCCCGGACACATTTTTATTGTGTAGCCTTGAACTTTTTTATCGCCTCCGTAAGTCTTGGGACTACCTCAAAAAGGTCCGCACATACGCCATAGTCAGCCGCCTTGAAAAACGGGGCCTCAGGATCCTTGTTGATCACGACGATGCACTTCGAGCTATTCACGCCAGCGAGATGCTGAATCGCTCCGGAGATTCCGGCGGCTATGTAAAGATTTGGCCGAATGGCTACACCCGTCTGTCCTACGTGTTCGTGATGAGGCCGCCAGCCGGTATCGGCTACAGGCCTCGAACATGCTGTAGTGGCGCCGAGGGCTTCGGCCAATTCCTCGATGATACCCCAATTTTCAGGACCTTTCATGCCGCGACCTGCCGATACGACAAGTTCCGCCTCCGGTAGGGGCACCGTCCCTTCCACGGTCTTTACTTCCCGCACTTTCACCTTCGCGGCGGGAATTTCTGTTTGAAAACTCGTTACCTCACAGGGAGTCCCTACCTGTTGGGGCTGGATGGCGTTGCCCATTAAGGTAAGAACGTTAACTGGTGCCGTAAGACTGACTTCCACAAATGCTTTACCCGAAAATACCGGCCTTCCAACACTTACACCATTCTCCTTTTTGGAAACTACAGTATTTACACCCGTCGCAACACCCGCATTTAAACGCGCCGCCAGGGCTCCTGCCAAAGTCTTACCCGCACTTGAATGGTTGAATATGACAAGGGATGCCCCTGTTTTAATGGCCGCATCGGCCACTATGGACGTATGGGCAAGGCTGTCAAATCCGCCTTCGAAGTTCACCTGGACTACCTTTTTCGCCCCATAAATGCCCAACTGGTCGGCACTCTCAGCCGGGCCAATGATCAAAGCCACACATTCCGTACCAAGCGCTTCGGCACATAAATGTCCATAATGAACGGCTTCAAATGCCGATTTTTTAAATTTGCCCTTTGGATTTTCTGCTAATACAAGTACTGACATACTATTCTCTTCAATTTACTATTAAATCACTTTCGCCTCCTCGTGAAGCAATCTCACCAATTCATCCATTTGATCGGGTTCGACCATTTTTACACCCCCTTTGGCAGGAGGATAACTGTATTTCACAATTTCGACATGACCATCCACTTCCTTGCCGGCAATGACTTCGAGCGGCTTTCTCTTGGCCATCATAATGCCGCGCATATTGGGAATGCGTTGTTCTGCGAGACCCTTGGCGGCACTGATTACAAAGGGACCACTTACTTCGACCACTTCGACGCCACCTTCAATATCTCTTTCCACCACAGCATTCGTGCCATCGTGCGTCATCGACGAAGCATAGGAAATAAATGGTATTCCCAGCAACTCAGCTATCATGCCGCCAACTTCAGATCCGTTGTAGTCGATGGACTCCTTACCCGTCAAGATCACATCGAAGCTTTTCTCTTTGGCATATTCCGCTATATTATGGGCTACCTGCAGCGCACTGCTGGGTTCGAGATCTATACGCACCGCATCGTCCGCCCCAATGGCCAATGCTTTTCTAATCACAACATCGTTGGATGAAGGACCCACATTGATGACCGTCACCATGCCACCATGCTTCTCCTTGAGTTCTATGGCACGAACCAAGGCATACCATTCGTCATAGGGGTTCATGATGAACTGAACCCCGGATGTGTCAAACTGTGTATCGCCATTTGTAAAGGCAATTTTAGCTGTTGTTTCAGGTGTCTTTGTGATACAGACCAGGCACTTCATACTTTATTTTTTAATTTCGTCAACAGATGCTTCTGCTGCTTCTGGCAGCAAGCTTCTGGGCGCTACAAATGTAGAACTTATCAAACAATCTCCGTATTACGATTATTGAACAAATAGATGCAGAAATGGTTACGGCAGATCGGACCGTCTCTAAAAAATTAAATGAATGACACCGAAGGATACGAATTCAAGGCTTGAATACCTTTTTTCGCTTCTCGACGAAAATCGCCCGGATGACTTCGTACTCTATGCCATAGCCCAGGAGCATCTACAAAAAGGTCACTATGAACTTGCCATCCAGTTTTTTGAAAAACTCAAAGACCACAATGCAAATTACGTAGGGCTGTACTACCATCTTGCTGCCGCCTATCATATGATCGATCAAGATGAAAAAGCCATGGAAACATATGAGACTGGTATCAGGATTGCCGAAAAAATCGGTGATCTGCACGCATTGTCAGAACTCAAAAATGCCAAAACCAATCTGGAATATGAATTATAGGGTCAGCTGCCCTTCAAAAACCTTGACTGCAGGACCTGTCAGCCATATGTCGGTGAAGCTTTGACCTGCCTTTGCGAAGTTTACTTTAAGCCTGCCTCCAGTCGTTTCAACAAGCATATCCCGCAAATCTCTTTTATCATCGTAAATTTCTGAAGCCATAAGTGCACATGCTGTTACGCCAGTCCCACAGCTCAGCGTCTCATCTTCGACCCCCCTTTCGTAGGTGCGGACATGGATTCCGGCATTGTTATTTTCAACAAAATTAACGTTGATGCCCTCGAGCTTGTAGGGCTCTTCATTGCGCAATGCCTTTCCCTCGGCGAAAACGTCTACCTCGGTTACGGATTCCTTGGGCACCACCATATGTGGAGATCCGGTATCGACAATGTATCGTCCGTTATCCGCATGAAAACCATGTACATCGTTCATCCTCAGGGATACCATGCCATCTTTTGACACCGTTGCCTGGTGAAGGCCATCTGCTGCCTCAAAAGTGCATTCGTAGTCAAACAGCCGCAGGTCACGCGCCAAATGAACCAGACACCTGCCACCGTTTCCACACATGGTGCTGATCCCGCCGTCGGCGTTGAAATAAGTCATTTTGAAGTCAGCGAATTCGCTCTTCTGAAGAATGATAAGCCCGTCGGCACCGACGCCATATCTCCGCCTGCAGATGTTCATGACCAGATCACGCGAAGGATTTTTCAGGTAGCCGACCAACATCTGGTTCACAATGACAAAGTCGTTTCCCGTGCCATGGTATTTGTAAAAGGGTACGATCATTTGTTGCTGTTCATGATTGACAAAGATAGCCGCACTTTTTTACGAAATAAGATATTGTACTTCCATCGGGATTATTCATCCTCGATTATTCAAGGGACATTCTGCCGATACCATCGTCCACCAAACTGCCCATGAATAGTCCATCGCCGAATTGCTGAACGGAAGTTATCATTTTCACATTGGGGTCGGGGTCCTGGAAATTGTACAACACGTTGCCATTCCCATCGACTCCCAGTATCATACCGTAATACTTGGGTTTGGGTTCACTGATCGCAGGGGGTAACTTCGATATGAGATTTCGCAGCCAACCGTATCTTGACAGTCTTTCCACGGCAGGATCCCGTGGAGCGACCAGCGTCAACCAGTATATACCGTCCCTGCCTCGTGAGATATTATCCGGGTATCCGGGTAGGTTGGGCATGATCTTCTCAAATTGACCGGCCTTAGCTCCTCTCAGCCAGTATTTGTTGACGCAATAAAGACCGGTCTCGTTCACGAGTACAAAGGACGTGTCGGCAGAAACTGCTACCCCGTTGGCAAATTGCAAGCCCTTCATCAACAAGTCTGTTCGCCCGGTTGCAGGATCATAGACCAGGAGCCGGCCGTGACCTCCGTGTTCGAGCAAGTCGAGTATCGTCTCACTAAAGCCATATTTCGAACTTGCGTCGGTGAAGTAGTACCGGCCATCGGGGCCTACCTCGACATCATCGGTGAATAAAAAAGCAGTGCCGTCATGCTCAGTCACAAGTGTGTGCAGCTCTCCTGAAGATGTGTATGACAACAACCCTTTGACGGCATCGGCAATAATCAGGTTTCCATCACTGTCAAAGTCCAGACCCAGGGGCCGTCCTCCGGTATTTACAACGACCGTTCTTTGACCTCCGGAGAAGCGCACGATGTCGCCATTCTCCTGACCTGCAAACAATGTACCCGCACTGTCAATGGCCACATCCTCGCACATATGACACTGCCCACCATATAACTTTTCCATCCTGTCAAGGACCGTGTTGGCCTCAAACTGTCCTTTCCTGGCGGGAATTTCATCTGGTGTCCAGGAAACAGCATCTATTTTGGATGGAACAAATATGAAAAACAGAATGATCAGGGAGATAAGAAGTCCCAAGAACTGAATGACGCGCTTTGCCATGTTTCGATCAGAAATGATTTACAGACCAAAGTTGACCATTTTCAGCCAATAATGGCCAACCTTTGATTCTTCTGGCCCAATTCCAACATACCCGGACACTTAGCCATCTCCACCAGCTGAAAATCGTGAAACTTGCCTGCAGGTCCGCAACTGTCGGCAAGTTGCTCTGGGGTTCATAAAATGAAGGTTCAGATTTTACATCTTTCACCTGCTGAATAAGCCACAAAACTGCTACTTACTGTTTGATTCCAGATAAGTCTTTAGCCTTTCGGAGATAAAGTATTTCCATCCACCAAGACAGCTCTCCCTTCTAAATTCTGGTATTCCCTGATCATACGGAATGGTATTCACGTGCGTCACCGTTAATATTGATCCGTCCTTCGCCGGTGCTATTTCAAAGGTCACTTTTGATTTTCCTTTGTAACCCTCATATCTCCAATCGTAAACTATTTTGCGCCCGTGATCCACGTCGGTTATGGACCATAGGTGCACGAAGTCCCTATTCGGCGTGACTACATTGAAGCGGGTTGAGAATCCAACTTTTGGTTCAAAGGAGGGAATGTCTTCAAAAAACCAAAGGACCATTCTCTCCGGAGATGTAATTGCATCCCACAGTTCACGGGGCGAGACGTCAAATGATTCTTTGACAACAACGGGTTTTTCTTCTTTCATCAGCTGATTTTTCTACCCCACTTCCTTACGCAACACTTCCAAGGGTGACTTGGTCAACACTTCCCTGCTGTTCAGCAGGCCAATAGCTAGGGTAAGTACCACTACAAATATAAATACTGCGAATATAGGCCACCACTGGATGTTGAAATCCAATTCAAGTTGCTGAGTAGCGAGGTAATAGCTGCCTCCAAGGGCGATCAGTATGCCGGTGGCAGCAGATAGGGCACCCAGCAGAGAGTATTCGGTGGCATTGATCTTCAGAATCTGTCTTCGTACGGCTCCTATAGTGCGAAGCAGGACACTTTCCTGGATGCGTTGAAATTTGCTAAGCAGGAGTGAGCTGATGAGAACAATCAAACCGGTCAATATGCTGAATCCGGCCATAAACTGTATGACATAGCTGACTTTGGTGAGTATATCGTTCAATGCGCTGAGAATCATTCCAAGGTCGACCACAGAGATGTTAGGAAACGACTTGACCACTGCACTTCGGTACAGGGCAGTAGTTTCGGTATCCGGAGTTTTTGTTACGAGTACCTGAAACTGGGGCGCATCTTCCAAAACTCCCGTTGGGAAAAGAATGAAGAATCGGGTGGACATGGACCGAAACTCTATCTCCCTTAGGCTTCCTACATAAGTCGTCACCATGGCTCCCTGTACATTCCATACCATTTCGTCACCAATTTCTACGTCAAGTGCATTGGCATAATTGGTTGCAAGGGAAATGAAAATAGAGTCACCAGGTTCTACTTTCCCGGTGTACGTACCTTTCACCAATTTTTCATCGTTCGTCAGGGAATCTCTAAAGGTCACCCTTGCCTCCCTGTTGATGGCCCACCTGCTGGCTGTCCGTGTCGTATCGTCCATCCATTCCTTTTTGGTTCTACCCTGCCATCCCGCCAGGTTCATTGTAACAATCGGTACCTGCTGAATGACCGGCAAGTCAAATGATTGTGTCAACGCTCGCAGCGAGTCTGCCTGGTCGCGTTCAATGCCAAAAAGAATGGTATTGGGTTGGTTTCCGGCATCCATAGAAGCTACGTTTTTCAGCAATAAACCCTGGATGATGAACAATGTGGTCAGAACCGCAGTACCCAGCCCTATAGAAATCAGCAGCGTCTGGGTCTGGTTATTAGGACGGTATAGATTGGACAGCCCCTGACGGAAGACGTAATTCCAGTTGCGTGGAAAGAACTTTCGCACTGCCCACATGATCAACTTTGAAACACCAAAGAGGATAAGAAATGCCACCACGAGGCCGAAAGTAAAAATGCCGGCGTTGAGTAATTCTCCTGTGAGTTTCCAGAGAAAAACAAAAAGGCTAACAACAATACCCGCATAGATTACCCATTTCAAGGGATCTTTTGGACGTTGGTCTTCTTCGAAAGACGCTCTTAAAGTTCTGAGGGGACTGATTTTCCTGACAGCTATCAGTGGGATCAAAGCAAAGAGTACCGTAATGACCAATCCGATCGATATACCCTCACCTATGGCAATCCATGACACATCCATGTCCACTTCATAAGGAAGAAAATCCTTAAATACATAAGGCAGCGCTACCTGGATCAAACTGCCCAGGGCAGCTCCCACCAGGACCCCCATCAGACCCAAGATGCATATCTGGAAGAAATAGATAAGAAATGCCTCTCCACCCTTCATGCCAAGGCATCTGAACACGGCTATCGATGAAATCTTATTCTTGATGTAGATCATCACACTGCTCGCCACACCAATACATCCGAGCAGGAGCGAAACAAGTGCCACCAGGTTCAGGAAGTAGTTGAGATTGGAAAATGCCTCATCCAAATTTTCTTTCTGCTCCTCGATGGTGGTGATGCGCATGCTTTCATTTCTGAAAGATTGACGCTTTTCATCTTCCCATGCATCGGGATCAAACCCTTCCGGCAGCTTGTAGTAGTAGGCAAAGTCCAGTAAACTTCCAGGTTGGACGAGCTCGGTTTCGTCGAGATAATCCATGGCGATGTAGACGGTAGGCGCAAAAGACGTTCCTGCCCCAATGTTGCCGAAAGCGCTTTGGAGCCGTCCTTCAATGGGAAAAAACGATTGTCCCAGTCGTACGGTGTCCCCCACCTCGAGTCCATATTGAATCATCATGCCGTCATCGACGAGGGCTGCCTTTTTCTTCCTGAAAGTCTGATGTGCCTCATCAGGAGTCGTTTTTAGCCGGCCATAATACGGGAAGGCCCCTTCCAGTGCTTTGATACGGACAAACTGGCTGTCATCTGATTTGGGCAAAAAAGCCATGGAAAACAATTCTATCTCGCTCGATTTCTCTCCCGGCAGCGAATCCATCAGTTCGCGCAATTCAGGTGCGGCCTCCCTGTTGCCACTAATGACCATGTCTGCACCCAGCAACGTAGCGGACTGTTCATCGACATCTTGTACAAGGTTGTAATTGAATGAGTTGATAGCCACCAATGCTGCGATGCCGAGTATGATGGAGGACATGAAGAGAACCAGCTTGCCGCGGTCTTTTCTGCTGTCGCGCAGAGCCGTTTTAATGAGAAAAGGCAGGTTGCTCATGAGTGTTGGACAGTTGTGAGAACCTCGTTGGGCCGGTCTGACACAATATGGCCTCCTTTTAGCTGTATGATGCGACCTGTTTTCCGTGCAAGATCGAGATCATGTGTTACGATGACAAGTGTAGTCCCTTTTTCACGATTCAGGTCAAAGAGTAGATCCTCTACCGTTGTACTCGTATCGTCATCAAGGTTCCCGGTAGGCTCATCGGCAAATAAGATCTGTGGAGAATTGCTGAAGGCTCTTGCCAGTGAAACTCTTTGTTGCTCGCCGCCGGAAAGCTGGCTGGGATAGTGATCCATCCTGTCTCCCAAACCGACGCGATCCAAGAGTCCAGCCGCCGTTTTGTACGCACCCCTGGCCTGGCCTAACAGTTCAAGAGGGATCATCACATTTTCAACAGCCGTCAATGTGGGAATGAGCTGAAAATTCTGAAAGATGAATCCCACAAACTTATTCCTAAGTGCAGCTTTCTCATTTTCTCCTATGCCTGAAAGACGTGTTCCGCACAATTGCACTTCACCCGAGCTTGGATCATCCAGGCCGGCACATAAACCAAGAAGTGTCGTCTTCCCGCTGCCGGAAGGACCGACGATCGACATGCTTTCACCAGGCATTATTCCAAAGTTGATGTCATCCAAAACCTTCAAATCCCGGCTGCCGCTTTTGTAAACCTTTGACAGATTGGTAACTTTCAATATATCTTGCATGTCCGCTAACATTCAGCTGTTTGTTTTTTAAAAGAAGCACGATGATCAAAATCCCGTATCTAAGCATTGAAGTTATTTCGACCTCCGTCGTACTTTGCTTGTGGATGGCTGCATTTTCAACCACCCTTTCTCTTGGGGCTTGCAAAGATAAACAGGATATGACAGAAGAAGTTGTACCAGAAAAGACGAACGACAAGATAGTGTCGACCAAAACTGATTCAAGCGAAGCATTCAGGACCATTTTGTTTTTTGGCAACAGCCTCACGGCAGGTTATGGGCTGGACGAAGAGTTCTCTTTTCCCTCCCTGATCCAGGACAGGATAGATTCGCTCGGCCTGCCCTACCAAGTAGTCAATGCAGGTCTCAGCGGTGAAACGTCAGCAGGTGGTAAGGGAAGAATCGATTGGGTCTTGCGAGAACCGGTTGATGTTTTCGTATTAGAACTCGGTGCCAACGATGTGCTGAGAGGACTCGAACTGGATGCTACGGAACAAAACCTAAGGGATATACTCGATACGGTCAGGAAGAAATCGCCCAAGGCGGCTATCATCATTGCCGGAATGGAGGCTCCACCCAACATGGGTACCGGTTATACCAACCAGTTCAGGCAGATTTTTTCCTCGCTTGCAAAGGATTATAATGCAGGGCTGATCCCATTTTTACTGGATGGCGTTGCCGGAATACCCTCTCTTAATTTGCCTGATGCCAAACACCCGAATAAGGAAGGACAAAAAGTAGTAAGAGACAATGTTTGGGAAGTTTTATCGCGCTATCTTAACTGATGGAAACCAATAAGGTGAAAGTTTATGCTGCGAAAATTTGCTCTGTTCTTTTTGGGTATGGCCATTGGGCTTGCCATTCTATCGTTGCTTCAAGTGACCGGGGTCGCCAACACCTATGGCCATGATAAAATCTGGCTCGCTGCAGTAGCCTGTAGTTTTATTGGTTACGGACTTTACAGGGCCTCGAGGCATAAGGCGTAAACTATTCCGCTTCTCGTCTCCTATCATAAGTGAAGAAACGAACCTGCCAAACGGCTTTCTGAATGTTGTTTCATTGCTGTGCCGGCCGGTCATTCCATCTTACCGGGAATATCACGATATTGCCGGTAAATTGAAGCCTTGAAACACCAAACATGCCTCGTTCTTCTGCTCTCCTTCATCACTCTATGTCTTTATAGTCAAGACGCAACAACGCCGCCAGCAGCAGATCAACGCTTATATGATATCATCGATGCCTGTTCGGCTGAACGCATCGAAAACGACATCAGGGTCCTTGCTGGTTTTGGGACAAGACATACCCTGTCGGATACGACATCGGACACGAGAGGTATCGGCGCTGCCCGGCGATGGATCAAATCCGAGTTTGATATCATCTCCGCGGCTTGTGGCGATTGTCTTGAAGTACATTATCAAAAAGGCATGGTCAAGGCGGGTGAATCCAGGCGCATTCCCGAGGACACCTGGATTGTAAATGTCGTGGCTATCAAGCGGGGTACTCTTTACCCGGATCGGTACATTGTAATGTCTGGCGACATAGATTCGCGCATATCAGATGCGCTCAATGGCACGGATGATTCTCCCGGTGCCAATGACAATGCTTCAGGAATGGCAGGCACACTGGAAGCCGCCCGAGTGTTGTCGCAATACGACTTCCCTGCAAGTATCATTTTTGTGGGCTTGTCAGGTGAAGAACAAGGCCTTTTTGGAGGGAAAATTCTCGCTGCCTATGCAAAAGAGCAGGGGTGGGATATCATTGGTGTCCTGAACAACGACATGATCGGCAATATACACGGTATTGACGGCATCATAGACAATACGTCATTCAGGATATTTTCTGAAGCATCCCCACCTGGTGAGGACGAGAGACAACGCATCTGGAAGAGATTTTACGGCGGTGAAGTGGACGGGCCTTCCAGGCAACTGGCCAGGTATGTCGAGCGTATTACCCGACAGTATATGCCGTTGATGAACCCTAAATTGATCTACAGGCTGGATCGTTTCGGTAGAGGAGGGCATCACAGGCCATTCAATGATGAAGGTTTTGCCGGCATCAGGATCATGGAGACCCACGAACACTACGACAGGCAACACCAGGACCTCAGGACTGAGGAAGGTAAGCGCTATGGCGACGTGGTCGAATGGGTCAATTTTGACTATGCCAGAAAACTCACCGCGGTCAATGCCATTGCCCTTGCATCGATAGCCTGGGCGCCGCCACCACCTGCAAACCTTCAGATCGGAGGTGCCGTAAGGCCTTCCACCCGGCTGCGATGGGAAATTGAAAACGATACGGGTCTGGCGGGCTTCAAAATTTATTGGAGGGACACAACCTCGCCGCAATGGACCCATTCGAGGTTTGTAGGTAAGATCACGGATTTTACCCTGGAAAACGTAGTAATTGATAACTATCTCTTTGGTGTTGCTTCGGTTTCCCACGATGGCCACGAAAGCGTCGTCGCCTACCCCACCACATTGATTCCAAGGAGATGATCGTAATGAATTTATGAGTCAGATACCCTCATCGACGCCCTATCTCACCCTGGAAGAAAGGACTGACCTGATGAAAAAGTCCGATGGAAAGGCTTTTCTGGCCATAGTAATTCACTGGTCGTGGATTGCAGGCGCGTTTGCACTCGTGATTTGGGCACCCCATTTCCTGACCGTCCTTATAGCGCTATTGATCCTGGGAGGAAGACAGCTAGCTTGCTCGGTACTCATGCATGATGCAGGGCATTTTGCCGTATTCCAAAATAAGAAAATCAACGACACCGTAGGACAGGTATTCGGTGCATGGCCCATATTTCAGGATATGGTGGCTTACAGATATTATCATCTGGAACACCATCAAACTACGGGGCTGGAGGAAGACCCCGACATACTGCTGACAAGGGGTTATCCCACGAGCAGACGAAGCATGATCAGGAAGATATTACGAGACCTGTCCGGGATTACCGGCTTTAAGGCCCTTATTGGATTGATCATGATGCATCTCGGATACCTCGAATATAACCTGGGCAAAAAAATTGTCCGGGTATCGCAGAAAAACCGGAGCTGGTCAGCGTTCTTCCTCAGGCTATTCAAAAAGTTTGCCGGACCCGTTGCCATAAACTTAGCAATTTGGTCCATTCTTGCCCTTCTTGGTCATCCGTGGTACTACCTTTTGTGGATCGGTGCCTATCTCACCACATTTCAATTGGTCATCAGGATCCGTTCCATCGCCGAGCA
>JBFKOL010000054.1:0-17266 GCA_041628815.1 Saprospiraceae bacterium
AAAATGACATATCAAAAACGCATATTAATTACCGGTGGGGCTGGATTTATAGGTTCACACGCCGTTCGTTTCTTTGTGAATACCTATCCTGAATACCTCGTGATTAATTTTGATGCGTTGACCTATGCTGGCAACTTAGAAAACCTCCGGGACATTGAATCAGCACCTAATTACATCTTTGTACATGGTGACATCACCGATGGTGCTGTCATCAAGCAAACGTTTCTGGACTACCAGGTTTCTGATGTCCTACACTTCGCGGCAGAATCTCATGTAGACAGATCCATAACAGACCCTCTTGGATTTATCAAAACAAATGTGCTTGGAACTGTCAATCTTCTGCTCGAAGCAAAATCCCTATGGAAAGATGCGTACCAAGAGCATGTTTTCTACCACGTTTCTACGGATGAAGTTTATGGAAGTTTAGGTTCATCAGGGTTATTTAAGGAAACCACTCCTTATGACCCTCAGTCACCTTATTCTGCTTCAAAGGCAAGTTCGGATCACTTTGTACGTGCTTTTGCCAACACATATGGTTTGACCATTAAAATTTCGAATTGTTCGAATAATTACGGTCCGTACCAGTTTCCGGAAAAGCTCCTGCCATTGATGATCAATAACATACGCCATGGTAAGCCACTACCCGTGTACGGCGATGGTCGACAAGTAAGAGACTGGCTGTATGTTGTAGATCACGTTGCAGCCATCGACCGCATATTCCATGGGGGTCAACCGGGAGAAACCTACAACATAGGTGGTGAGTGCGAAATGGAGAACATAGTATTGGTCCGGTTGTTGTGTGACCTGATCGATCAGAGGGAAGGAAAGGAGCCAGGCTTTTCACAGAGATTGATCACCTATGTCAAAGACAGACCCGGTCACGACCGTCGTTATGCCATAGATTGCAGCAAAATCAAGTCTGAGCTTGGCTGGACGCCCGCTACTGGTATTGAGGAGGGTTTAAGACGTACCATAGAATGGTATTTTACCCACCAGGAATGGTTGGATCACGTCACTTCAGGTGCATATAGAACCTACTATCAAAAACAATACTCCTGATCGATGAAGCACTGGTTCTGTATGCTGCTTCTCGCTTTTAGTGTCACCTGGCCGGTATGCGCCCAGGTCACCTCCTATACTGACCAGGTAGCACGGGAGATTGACAGGCGAGGGCTCGACCGAGAACAGCTTCGGGCTTTACTTTTTGAAAAAGGCATCGACCTGGACAATCTCGAAAATCTTACGGCGCAACAAATACTAGAACTTCAGAGGGCTTTGCAAGAATTAAACTTGTTGCAGCAGGCATCAGTTGTTTCACTGGATACATTGCCGGCCTTGCTATTTCCACTGGAGCAGGCAGAACCTGATTCCCTTGAAGAAGACATTTCAGACACCGGAGGGGAGGACAGCATCGTCGTAGCCATCTATGGTCACCACCTCTTCAAAAACGGACAAATAGGGGTCATTCCTCCCAACCCTAACTTCAACCCTCCGGCCAGTTACCGCATCGGCGCGGGTGACGTGTTATCGGTAAGCATTTATGCCAGGACCAATCAGTTTGAGAATACCTTTACTGTCCGGCCTGATGGTGCGATTGCAATTCGCGATGGCCGGGTCCGCGTCTTTGTCAGAGGTTTGACGCTGGCTGAGGCAAGGGAAAGACTCTCCGAAAGATTCAGACAATTCTATGTATTTACACCAGCCGACTTTACGGTGAATGTCTCCAGTGTCCGTACCATCAACGTCCGTGTATTTGGAGAAGTGAATGTACAGGGTAATTATACTGTATCGGCGCTCAACTCGGTACTCAACCTGATCGCAGCTGCGGGCGGACCCACAGACAATGCTTCTGTCCGTAATATCCAACTCAATAAGCGCGATGGCAGGACGGAAAAACTTGACCTTTACGACTTGATCAACAGGGGACGGGAGTCGTCCCTCTTCCTGGAAGACGGCGATCTGGTATTTATTCCCGTAGCTGGCAAAGTCGTCACCATTGTAGGTGCGGTGCGCAGGTCTCACACCTATGAACTGACTGAAGAGGAAGGCCTTTTTGACCTTATACGCTATGCCGGGGGATTACAAAAAGACGCATATATCAATGCCATCAAGGTAGTGCGCTACCTGGGTGACAGGAAAGTACTGAAGGATATACCCTATGCACAAAGCCTGTCTACCCGGCAGAATCCTGAAATACTCGATGGAGACGAGGTGACCGTAGAATTCATCCGCGATCAGCTCGAAAATTATGTTACAGTATCTGGAGCGGTTAGAAAAGATGGGGATTACGAACGTTTAGAAGGAATGAGGATATCCGATCTCATCAGGCAGGCAGGACTGTTGCCCGGGAGCAAAACGGATCTGGCCTTTGTTGTCAGGACCAATGAAGACGAAAGCGTCAACATCCTGTCGTTTTCGATCGATGAAGTATTATCGGGTACCAATCCCGTATCAGATATATTGTTAAAAGACCGCGACCAACTCATCGTGCATGCCCGTGAACGTTTTGTCGACAACAAGACCATCAAGGTTGCCGGTGCGGTTCGCTATCCGGATGAATTCCCTTTTGACGAAAGCGGGAATTTGCGTGCTTTCGACATCATTACCATGGCTGGTGGGCTCAGCCGCGACGCCGCTTCTTTTGCTCATATCCACCGCGTCGACCCATTGAATCCCGATGATCTCGAATATGTGCGGCTCGACCTGCTGAGAGTGATGAGTGAACCCAATGCAGCCGATAACGTGCTTTTACAACCGTTTGATTCGATACACGTTTATTCACGCAATGAGTTTTACGACGACCTAACTGTCGAAGTTAGGGGAGCGGTTAACAATCCGGGTGTTTTTGCCTTTGGCAGCGGCATGAGTCTCGAAGATGCCATCGTCCTCGCAGGTGGCTTGCGTCGTTCGGCAGCAACTAATAATATAGAGATATCGCGTGTCATCATCCGCGACAATCAGCCCACCAAGACGACTGTTGAAAGAATCGCTGTCGACAGAGGACAACTGACCGAATTCGGAGGTAAAGGGAGCTACGAGCTGGAGCCCTTTGACAATGTGTTTGTGCGCTATGTTCCGGAATTCGAGCTGCAACAAAATGTAACCATCCTCGGTGAAGTCATTTTGCCTGGGGATTATAGCCTCATCCGCGACAATGAGACCGTCTTCGACCTGATCACCAGGGCGGAAGGGCTGACCCAGGAGGCGTTCCCGCCGGCCGCCACACTCTATCGCGCAGAAGACAGCCTCGGTTTTATCGTCATGCGTCTGGAAGAAGTGCTCGCCAATCCTTCCAGCAGATACAATTATACCCTCAAGAATGGTGATGTCGTCACCATCCCCAAGAAAAAGGATTTTGTCACCATAGTCGGCTCTACGAATGCCTATCGCACCCTTGACACAGAACTGCTGGGTGCGGACAATGCCATTACGGTAGCTTTCCATCAGGGAAAAGATGCCTTGTTCTACATCAATACCTATGCCGGTGGATTTGCCGATGACGCGAGAAAAGACAAGATCTTCGTGAAATACCCCAACGGCGAGGTAAAAACGACTGAACGCCGTTTCCCCTTCGGTAAGAAACACCCCAGGGTCCTTCCTGGTTCCATAATCTCGGTGGGTAGGAAGAAACCCGAACTCAACACCGGCACCGGAGACCAAGACGTTAACTGGACACGCGTTCTCGGCGATAGCGTCGCCCAGGCGATGTCGATATTGACTCTAATTTTGCTGGTGCAGAGACTGGATTAGGATAATATCAAAAGGTGTGATTTCGGATTGGTGATGTGCAATTTGCAATTCTGCGAAGTCCCGAATATCAGCAAATTCATATTCGGAGTTTTCAAAGCCCGGACATCCTTGAAAACTTCACAATAATTCAATTGTAGGATTCTTCTCATCGTAAATCATCCACTAATTCCTAAATAGTACCAAGGAATAAATAAATAGACCATACAATAACTGTCGATACGAAATCTATCGATTTTACCCTATTTATAGGCTAATTTATCGTTGAAAATGACTTAGAAATTCAAAATGAAATGAATCCAAAATATTTCATCATAAGCATGTCCATTCTTCTGTTGGTCACAAAGATGACCGGTCAGGAATTAGGTATTGAAAATGACAAATTAAAATTTGACGTGGGGCCATACGAACTTGCTAATTTAAATTATCAATATTTTCCGTTTGGACCCATTTACGAGTTAAGATCGAGCCACTATCTCGGAACACTGCGGCTAAATTCTCTATATAACATCGCCTTTAGAACAGGTGGAAACACTGTCAATGATGTCGTCATTGATAATTTCGGATATACAAAATTGGGAAGTGACGCCCCTTCAATAAAAATGAAAATGCTTTATGGTACATCGGCAAGCACTGTTACTGGGGCGAGGCAATTGCCTCATGGATTGGGGGATGCCAACAGAATATTGAGCGTCCAGGTTCATATGAATTTTCAACCAGGAGGACACGATGTCTACTATCCGCCTGAAATAGAGTTTACCAATCAAAACTATACCTATTTCTGGGACGAATACAATGTGACTGTTCAAAACAACGCGAGTGCCGGAAGTACTTTAGTACTGAACAGACCAATCCGGGTGTTGGTGATCTATGAACAATAGTTCTCCACATTTTAAACCGGAGAAACAATCTATTCTTATTATTCTTAATCTAGTTCAACAATTACATTGACTATTTCTGTCATCCTGCAATCATCCATGGAGTGAATTACGAGATTTGTAGGGGTGTTCCAATGTGTACAGAGCTACACTTTTACTAACTAAAACAGCATATTAGGTTTAACCAGGTCGTACTTCACTCTTTCGAAAAAAATAAATCATCGTAAAATGCCCTTGACGGTGTCCCGGTATTGTCCGAGTCAGTCATGAGAACGATGGCTTCGACCTTACACGATTTTATCTTTTTCCGGTGGTATAAGCGCTGGTAATGATTCAGAACATTCACCTTTTCGGTCTGCCACGTACCCGCGTTTTCCATACCGCTCTGCAGAACGACGATGTCGGTACGCGATGGCCAGATGGCATAGGGGCTTTTGGTAAAAGTCTGCTTTGGTAGCGTGGTAGACCACGAATATTTGATCGATCGAGGCCGCCATTTCGACAACTTCAATACGACATTAACCGATGCAGCCACATCACAGTACTTTTTCACGCTTTCGTCACCATCCAATGGCAGTATGTCTGCCTTCCACCGCCAGTTGAGGTAGGGATATTCCATAAGGTCGACCTTGATCCTTTTGAGAATGAAGTTGTCGGAGTCCTCCGAATAAGCGCGCAATATATGACCATCATCCGTAGCCTCTACGGAATAGACATCATCAAATACATCGTACCTACCATTCCACTCGGTCAGCTTGCCGGACTCAAAATGATCTACGATGATCACATCGTCGGTTTCTGTCATTGGGGATAGAAATACGATCGGTAACAGGAAGAATAACCATTTCATGAGGCTGCAATATGGAGTGAAGATATTGCTTCAGGCTACAGCTTGCAAGTCGCACACCAACGGAAAGAAGATATGCACTTGACGTAAGTATAAATGGGATAACCGATTGACGATTGTAGATATTTGATGCGTGAAGAGTTAGTTGTTCTCATTACCTCACAACCCAACTGATTGATCCACCCATAAATAGAAAGTATTTGCCTCGAGTAGAAGATCCTCTGGGGGCTCCTAGTCTCGGCGCCCTACGCCACGCTCCTGTCAACCGACAACTGACAACCGACAATTGAAAACCTACAACCGTCAACCGAAATCAGACCCATTCAATCGCTGATCTGCCGGTGTGCCAATATCCACTCATACATCTTCTTGGCCGGATGAAGACCATACATCAATCTGACAAGCGTTGCACAATCCTGGGTTGTTATCAGCTTCGGATCAAAAAAGGCATTTATCCGCATGGCGGAGAGATCAAATCCCCAAACGACCAACCTGTTTTGCAAATGTTCGATCATCCGATGATCATTCAGGTCGTAGGGTACGTGGAGTACGTGACAACTGGCCGGGGCTGATTCCAGTATATACCGGATGTGCTGGTTGTACAAGTACCAGAGATTGAGATATCTCCATATTGTCAATAAGCCTCTCTGCGATTTACCGGATTGTTCGCTTCGCTGCATCAATGAAGTGACACATGCCAGGGGATGACGCACAAGGAGAAGGATTTTTGCCTGGGGAATGACGGCCTGCCAAATGGGAAGAAACAGTGCTGCCCGAGGGTCTTTAAAGCCAAAATTACCTTTTTGAAAGTGCTTTTCAATCAGCTTTTTAGCGCTTTTTTGGTGCAAGTCTAACCGAAGCACCTTTTTTAGACTTCTAGAATAAGGAAGGAATGGGGCCTTTAAAGTTCCGGATTTTTCGAGCAAATGAATATGGAATTCGACGATGTCCTTCTGTTCGAAATGTCCGCCCCAGTTCCCCTTGCCCGGACCAATGAGTTGGTCGCCGATGAAAAGCCCGGCGTCATGAAGAATCTGTGCCGTCACGCTGGTGAAGCTCCGGTGCATCCCGGTGATAATGAGACACTTCCGGTCAGGTAATATGGCCCCGCTAATATCCTGGGGTGCCACGGTCTTATTCTCGGATGGCCTTTATACCTGGCAATATCTTTCCTTCGAGATATTCGAGCATTGCTCCACCACCAGTCGACACAAAGCTCACGGCGTCTTCCAGGCCCATCTTGGATAGAGCTGCCACAGAGTCACCACCACCAACAAGAGAAAAAGCACCTTTTTTTGTTGCCTTTGCCACCGCCTTGGCAATGGCATTGGTACCGACAGCGAATTGGTCGAATTCGAATACCCCCATAGGGCCGTTCCATATGATGGTGCCTGCATCATCAATTGCATTGCTGAATGCTTTGACCGAATCGGGACCGATATCTAGACCCTGCCACCCATCCGGGATGGCATTGCTCTTTACTACCCGGCTTTTAGCATCAGGGCTGAAAGCATTTGCCGCCACATTGTCGACAGGGAGCAAGAGTTCTGTACCCTTTGCCCTGGCCTTTTCCAGCAAAGCCAGGGTCAGCTCCGTTTTGTCGTCTTCGCAGATGCTGTCGCCGACCTGGCCGCCTTGTGCCTTAATGAAAGTATAGGCCATACCACCTCCTACAATTACTTTGTCAGCAAATAGAATCAGTTTTTCCAGCAACAACAACTTATCGGAAACTTTGGCGCCACCCGTGATGGCCACTAGAGGTCGCTTCGGGTTGTGCAATACCTTATCTGCATTGATGACTTCTGCTTCCATGAGCAACCCAAATCCTTTGTTCTCCGATGAGAAGTGTTGCGCCACCAGCGTCGTACTTGCATGGGCGCGATGAGCAGTGCCAAAGGCATCATTTAAATAAATATCTCCATGCTTGGCCAGTTCGGCAGCAAAACCTTCGTCGCCCTTTTCCTCACCGCCGTAGAATCGGGTATTTTCAAGCAAGAGGATCTCACCAGGTTTCAGCGATGCCGAAGCTGCCAGCGCCCTTTCTCCTATACAGTCATCACTGAATTTCACCGGTTTGTTGAGGAGGTCGCTTAGGACAGGCGCCACATGGCGCAACGTTAGCGCCTCACGGTCAATAGATCCGTCCTCTTTCTTTTTTTTCTGGGGCCTCCCGAGATGCGACATCAGGATGACGGCACCACCACTGTCCAGCACTTTGTGGATAGTAGGCAAGGCCTTTTGGATGCGCGTCGAATCCGTTACCTGTCGCGATCCGTCGAGAGGGACGTTGAAGTCCACCCGGATCAAGACTTTTTTGCCTTTAAAGTCCATTTGTGTGGTTATACTTTGAGTATAAGACAAGCGAGATCAGTCAACCTGGCAGAGTAGCCTGCTTCGTTGTCGTACCAGCTTACCACCTTTAGCATGTCCTGGTTGACTTGAGTCATTAGTGAATCAAAGATGGATGAGTGCGGGTTGCGAACAATATCGCTCGATACGAGGGGGTCCTCGGAATATTCGAGAATGCCTTTCATGCTTCCTTCTGCATAGGACTTAAAGAGATTGTTCACTTCTTCAACAGTCGCATTCTTATCAAGAGAAACGTTTACTTCTATCATCGATCCCGTAACAACCGGTACCCGTGCAGCGATGGCGAAGAGTTTACCGGCTATGCTAGGGATCACCTTGCCCACGGCACTAGCAGCTCCTGTGCTTGTGGGTACTATGTTGAATGCAGCAGCCCTTGCCCTTCGAAGGTCGCTGTGAGGGGCGTCCTGGATGTTCTGGTCAGATGTGTAAGCATGAATAGTCGTCATAGCTCCCACGCGCACACCGTAATGCTCATCAAGTATTTTCATGACCGGAGCAAGACAGTTGGTTGTGCAGGAAGCATTGGAAAAGACATTGGCTCTGCGGTCGAGATCCTTGTCGTTTACTCCAAGCACGATGGTCTGAACACCAGCTCCTTTCGCAGGGGCCGAGATCACCACGTCTTTGGCGCCTGCATCCAGGTGTAAACCTGCCTTTTCTCTTGTACGGAATATACCTGTACACTCGAGAACAAGGTCTACACCGAGTTCTTTCCAGGGCAGTTTAGACGGGTCGCGTTCTGCAGATGCAAAGATCTCTTTTCCATTGACGATCATCTTGTCATCGGTATAGTCTACAGTGCCTTCAAACTTACCGTGGGCACTGTCGTATTTTAACAGATGAGCCAGGGTGGCGTTGTCAGTGAGGTCATTGATGGCCACGACTTCGACTCCTTTTCTAGTGAGGAGATTTCTGAATGTGAGGCGGCCGATTCTTCCAAATCCATTGATTGCTATTCTTTTGGCCATGATTGCTATTTTATAGGTTTATAATGCGTTTTGAACGAGGCATCGAAATTAAAGAATATTTAGCAAGAAAATTGATGTGTGGCCGATGAATATACGTTCTTAACTGAGTTGAATGAAGTTAGACAAAATGATCTTTCGAATTAACCTATTTTTCGGACGAAATGATCCCCACTACGCTTCTTTTCAAAATTATCGGCTGAAGCAAATTCAATAATTTTTTTGCCAAAAAGATCGAAAAGTCCGCCAGCCAACGACAGCTCAAGGGTTTTGGCTGTATCATTGCAATCAAAATACCGCTATGCGCTCATTTACGCTTTTATGCTATTCTATGATCTTCACCTTTGTCCTGAACGGCCAGCAGGGACCAGCGAAATTTGGCATCGACCTCAATGACAATGCCGTTCTGGGTGGTCTGTCCGTAGGTGATACAGCACCGGAAATCAAGGCGTCGATCGGCGAACAGTCCTTCATACTTTCCGAAGCCCTCAAAGACCATGAGGTACTCATCATTTTTTATCGCGGATACTGGTGCGGAGTATGCAATAAATATCTCTCTGAATTTGAGGAAGACCTGGTTCAGCTAACCGAAAGAGGTATCCGCGTAATTGCGATTACACCAGAACAGCATGAATATGTAGATGTTATGAGAGAAAGAACAGGACTAAGCGTTGATGTGATCAGCGATGCAGACGGACAGATCATGCGCGACTACAAGGTTTTTTATGAAGTTACATCCGACATTAACGAAAGGCTTAATGAATACATCGGTGGTGATCTCGCTGCCATCAATGGACAGGACCGTGCTGCTCTACCCGTCCCAGCTACCTACCTCATTGGCAAGAACCGCAAGGTGCGTTTTGCGCATTACGACGTCAATTACCGGAATCGGGCTACCGTCGAGGATGTTCTGAGTGTTATAAAGTAGGGATGAACCGGGTTTCGGGGTAATGGGGTTTGGGTGCTGTCGGATGATGCCAACATGCCATTGAACCATACCAGAAAGAATCTTCAGATCGAAACCTGATATCCGATAGCTGATACGTGCTATTCGATGGGTGAATCGATTGGGTCATTTTTTAAGCGCGGCCGTGCATCCCGCCAAGTCTACGAACGCCCAACAAATCTTAATGTTTCTTTAAGCATCAATCTCACTTATGTACTTTGTTTTTGTGCCCAGTCTCAACAATGTTTTTCTTGTTTCCTTAAATTCGTGACCTGAAATGAAAAGACTATCCCGATGATTCTTAGAAAACAAATGAACAATGATAGCCACAAAAGCTGTGTACCATGGATGGCTATGCTCCTATTTTGCTTTACCATCAATTCGTCAAATGGACAGGATCTAAATTTTAACCTAGCTCCTGAAAACGGGGTGGAAGTGTATGTGACAGGTGGTTCGACCCTACATGACTGGACGGCTCGTATATCCGACGTCGCAGGCTATCCATTGTCGATGGGATGGACCTCACAATCACAAAGCAAGGTCGATGTTTTCGAATTCAGCGTTGGGGTGGAATCCATGACAGGTGGGCGAGGACCCACTATGGACAAGAAGATCAGGGAGGCTTTGAAATTTGAATCCCATCCACGCATTACTTATGTACAGAATGAACCGGCACCTATCACTTGGAGTCCAAACGGATCGGATTTTAGCCTTGTATCTAAGGGTCTCCTTAACATCGCAGGGGTAGAGAAAGCGGTAGAGGTGACGGTCTCAGGAAGGCGTGCAGAGGGAATGCTCATTTTTGAAGGGGCCAAAAGTCTTCTCATGTCCGATTATGGAATTGAACCACCCACAGCAATGTTTGGGCAAATAAAGACCAAAGACGACATTACCTTTCATTTCAGGTTTGCTTATCATACCGTTCAATAATGCAACTAAAAGTAAAAGATCTCTATATGACAGCGAGAAACGCGTGTTTGGTCATTTTGGCCTTAACCCTTTGTACTGTCCTCGGCGGACAGACCATTCATGATAGTCTGACGGTTCGGATACCCGGTACCGATGAGGAATTTCCCATGGTGCTTGTTCCAGGGGGTACATTTGTAATGGGAAGCCATCATGAAGACGCACTGAGGGAAGAAGATGAAGGTCCTACCTTTGAGACGCAGGTCGATTCATTCTGGATGGGAAAATATGAAATCACCTATGAAGTTTACAGGGTCTTCCGGGACAAAGCACTTGATCTCGTTCCTGAAGATCTTCCAGAATGGAATGCGGATGCTGTGGCGAGACCCAGCCCACCTTACGAGGACCCTACTTTTGGGATGGGTGAAGATGGGTTTCCGGCCGTGAGTATGACGCAGTTTGCCGCACTTCAATTTTGTAAATGGCTCAGTGACAAGACTGGCGATTTCTATCGCCTGCCCACCGAAGCAGAATGGGAATACGCTTGCAAGGCTGGAGGGAATGGACCTTACTATTTCTCTGCCGACTCTTCCTCGTTGGATGAGAACGCCTGGTACTACGACAACAGCTCCGATAAATACCATGAAATAGGCAGAAAGAAACCCAATCCATGGGGGTTGTACGACATGCTTGGGAATGTTTCAGAATGGACATTGGATCAATATACCAAAGATGCCTACGCCAGGATGGTCACCGAGCAGGCCGGTGAGATTAATCCCTGGATAAAGCCGACACGGCTTCATCCACGTACGGTGAGAGGTGGATCCTGGGACGACGATGCATCCGAACAGCGTTGCACATGCCGCATCCCGTCCAGTGGAAAATGGAAAGAAAGAGACCCCCAGATACCCAAGAGTTTCTGGTGGAATACTGACTCTCCGTTTGTGGGATTTAGAATCATCAAACCTCACAGGCAACCGTCTCCTGAAGAACAGGCCAACTTCTGGGCTTTGGTACTTGGGGACGGATGACGGCAAAGGCTTCCAACCAAGATTTAGAGAATGTAAAAGATAAGGCCGCTGAAGTATGACCTTTAGTAGAACAGCCGCCATGGCCATAGCGACGTGCATGGCTTTCGTTTTGACTGCCGAGGCAGATACCCTAAGATGGAAGAAACAATTCCAGGCTATGGGTACGCATTTTGCTGTGACCATCTTTTGTGATGATGAACGCAAAGCTGAAATTGTTCTTTCTCAGGCGGAGGAAGAGGTGATACGGCTAAACCGGATATTCAGCGATTACCTGGATGACAGTGAAGTGACCAAACTGTCCAAGGCTGCCGGAAACGAGGGTGCCACGCCCATATCAAGAGAATTGTGGGATGTGTTGAAGTTTGCACAGGAGCTTTCGGTGCGTACGGATGGGGTATTTGATGTGACCATAGGACCTTTATCCAGATTGTGGAGAAGGGCCTTTCGCAGAGATGAAATGCCGGATAGCTCGGCGGTGGCGGACAATCTTTCTCTGGTTAAGCACCAAAATTTATCCTTGCAACATGAGATGAAGGCTGCTTATCTCACAAAACCTGGCATGCGAATAGATCTGGGTGGCATTGCAAAAGGGTATACCATGGATGTCCTTGCCGATTTGATTCGTGGGCAAGGAGTTCATCGTTTTCTTATCGATGCGGGAGGCGATCTGCTTGCTGGAGAAGCACCCCCCGGGAAAAAGGGTTGGGATATCGCATTATCCGGAACTGCCGATGCCCAGGGTAACATTCGCAAAGTAGTCCTGGTGAACAAGGCCCTTGCAACATCGGGGACCACCTATCGCTTTATCGAACATAAAGGACTGCGGTATGGTCATATCATCAACCCCAAGACCGGGTATGGCATAAACAGTCGTCACAACTTTGCAGTAATGGCCGATGACGGCATGACCGCTGACGCCCTTGCGACCACCTTGGCTATCATGGGCAGTGTTGATTTTGGGCAAGTGTGTGCAACGTATGATGGCTGTGAGATTCTGTATTTTGAGCGCAAAGCATTTGCTACCAAATAATCACGAGTTAATATGAATACCAAATGGCTAATCTATGCGATGGGATTGACCTTAATGGGCTGTACCACCAAAGGAATAGAGAGCGTCACAAACTCAGAAACCAGTGAACAACCTGTTTTAAAACATCGCACCATCGCATCACCCGATTGGATAGAAGGTAATTTCTGCCACGATGAACGCTCCGTGTTCCGGTCAAACGGAACGGCAGAAAGAAGGATCACCTATGAAAAGTGTGGAGAGGTCCTTGAATCAGAGCTATTTCATCCTGGCCCGGAAGGTCGCATCGCCTCCTCCTCCCTGTTTACAAGAATTGAGAATGTTGAATACGTCTGGAGATATGACTCGACCGGAAGATTGACTGAAAAAAAGGCACTACTTCCTACTTCCTACTTCCCTATGCGGATTACCTATAATTATGACAGCACTGGATACCTGATCAGCGAGATGGGTGTTTTGACTGATGATATTCCCGCTCGTTATGGTTGCAGGATTGAATACCAATACAATGATGCGAAACTAACGCGAACAGTATTTTACGGAGGTGCGGAATGCGATCAGGTAACAAGGAAAATAGAGCACTTTTACGGTGAAGATGGAAGTGAGGTGCGTCGACACTATTACGAAAGTGGGGAAGAGGAGAAATTTATCGTGAGAGGTGTCTTTCATGCCTTCGAATAGTGCATAAAAAGCGCTAACTTTCGGGTTCTATCCAAAAATGTAAAGTTCCATGCAGATAATCTCTCCTTCAAGACGTGAATTCGTAAAAAAATCGAGTTCAGCACTGGTGGCATCTAGCCTCGGTTTCAACATTCTTTCTTCTCAATCGCGCAGGTTTCAGCCCAATGTAGATACCCTTCGCGTCGGTCTTATCGGATGTGGTGGACGAGGCACGGGTGCTGCGTACCAGGCTACAATGGCAGAAGACAATGTCATCGTCACTGCCATGGCCGACATCTTCCGAGACAGGCTCGACACTTCTTACGAAAACCTCATGAACGAAAACCCCGACAAGATCCAGGTCGACGAAGACCACAAGTTCATAGGTTTCGATGCTTATAAAAAAGTCATAGAAAGTGATGTCGATGTGGTCATCCTGACGACACCACCGAGTTTTCGCCCGGGTCATCTCGAAGCAGCTATAGAAGCAGGTAAACATATATTCTGTGAAAAACCGGTGGCCGTTGATGCTCCTGGTATACGCCGGGTCCTTGCATCGGCACAAAAAGCCAAAGAAAAGGGACTGGCACTCATGAGTGGATTTTGCTGGAGGCACGACACCCCAAAAATCGATACTTATAACCGGCTCCTCGATGGTGCCATTGGGGATATTCACACCATTTACAATACATACAACACGGGTGCCTTATGGTTTCACGACAGAAAACCGGGATGGTCTGATGTCGAATATACCATGCGCAATTGGCTTTATTACAATTGGCTGTCCGGTGATCACATTGCTGAACAGGCCGTACACAGTCTTGACCTGATGTCGTGGGCTATGGGTGACCAGATGCCTGTGAGTGCTTCGGGTACCGGTGGGCGTCAGAGTCGGACTGAAAAACAATATGGAAATGTGTTTGACCACTTCGCCATAGTTTATGAATACGGAGACGGACGCCGCGGATTTCATTTTAGCAGGCAGCAAAAAGGATGCTCTCGCGCATACGGAATCGATATGATGGGTGACAGGGGCCGTTGTGAAATTGACGTATCAAGAGTACATCGCATCATAACCGATAACCAGTGGGACTGGGAAGGTGAGCGAAAGAATATGTACCAGAATGAGCATGACACGCTTTTTGCTTCCATTCGCAATGGCAATCCGTTCAACGATGGTGAAATGATGGCCAACAGTACAATGCTTGCCATTTGGGGCCGTATGGTAGCTTATACGGGTCGTACCCTTACCTGGGAAGAGGCAATCAACAGCCAGGAAACACTTGGGCCCACGCTGGAAGAATATTCGTGGGATCTGAACTGGCCGCTCAAAGACGTCGCCAAACCAGGTATCACGGAATTTGCCTGATATGAACAGACGCTCCTTTTTACATGTGGCGGCAACAGCGGTCGGGGCCGCATCATGTGCTGGGCACTCGTTGACTCCACTCGCACGCCCATTGCACAAGAAAAGCCTGAAGTTTGGAATGATCCGTGAAGATCTTTCAATCCTCGATAAATTCAAGCTTGTAAAGTCATTGGGCTTTGATGGAGTCGAGATGGACAGCCCTAATGAGCTTAATATTGAGGAAGTTATAGAGGCCGCTGCGACGGCAGGGATAGAAATTCCCGGAGTGGTGAATTCGGTCCATTGGCAAAACCCAATGTCTCACCCCGATCCGGAGGTGCGCAAGGCTTGTACGGATTCCATGGTTTTAGCACTTAACGAATGTCGCGACCTGGGTGGGTCGACCGTATTGCTTGTTCCCGGTGTAGTCAACGAGGAGATTCGTTACGACCAGGCATGGGACCGATCGACCGAAGAAATAAAAAAGTTGATCCCCGTAGCTATGGACACAGGGGTGAAAATTGCCATAGAAAATGTATGGAATAATTTTCTTATCAGCCCGTTGGAAGCAGCGCGATTTGTCGACCAGTTTGAAAGCGACATGATCGGTTGGTACTTTGATGTCGGCAACGTCGTAAGGTATGGCTGGCCCGAACATTGGATACGCATTCTCGCGCACCGCATCCTGAAAATTGATGTCAAAGAATACAGCCGAACAAAACAACAGGAAGAAGGTATCTGGAAGGGTTTTGACGTAGAATTAGGGGAAGGAGACAGCGACTGGGAAAAAGTGAACAGGGCATTGGCTGAAATTGGTTATTCAGGCTGGGGTTCGGCAGAGGTTCGTGGGGGAGACCGGGAACGGCTGAAGGAGATTTCGGACCGGATGGATCGTATTTTTGCATTGTAAATGAGGAATAAAATATGAGTGATAAGATCCGAGTATTGGTAGTTGGATGCGGTAATATGGGAGCGTCACATGCTCGTTCCTACCACAAAATACCCGAATTTGAAATTGTCGGTCTTGTAAGCCGTGGGCCCGACAGCCGAGAGCGACTTTCACGCGAGCTAGGCGGCTATCCCACATATGGCAGCTATGATGAAGCATTAAAAGCAAGTCGCCCAGATGCGGTTTCCATCAACACCTACCCGGACACCCATGCCGAATATGTTGTAAAAGCACTTGATGCAGGTTGTCATGTGTTCACCGAGAAACCTCTCGCCAATACCGTGGAAGAATGCTTGAACATCCGAGATAAGGTTAATAGAACAGGTAAAAAGCTGGTGATCGGTTATATCCTACGCGTACATCCGGCATGGACGAAGTTTATCGAGATTGCAAAAACGCTGGGGAAACCTTTGGTCATGCGGATGAATCTCAACCAGCAAAGCCACGGCAAAACCTGGGAAACTCATAAAAGCCTCATGCAGTCCATGTCACCGATCGTAGATTGTGGTGTGCATTATGTAGATGTTATGTGCCTAATGACGCAGGCGAGACCCATATCAGTCAGCGCCATTGGTGCCCGTCTGAGCGACGAACTCATACCCGGCATGTACAACTATGGACAACTTCAGGTCCGGTTTGATGACGGATCAGTCGGTTGGTACGAGGCAGGGTGGGGACCCATGATGAGCGAGACCGCTTATTTTGTGAAAGACGTAATTGGTCCCAAAGGATGTGTGAGCATCATTGACAAGAATCCGGACAAAGACCAGGTGAGTTCTGATAATGTGGATGGTCATTCTGCGACGAATTCATTACTGCTGCATCATAGCGAAACTCTTCCCAATGGTGATTTTGCAAATAAGGACCAGCTAATTGACACCACCGATGAACCCGACCACCAAGGTCTGTGTGACCTTGAACAAGCTTATTTCCTAAGGGCAATCCAGGAAGATCTCGATCTGTCCTCTCATCTTGAAGATGCCATCAACAGCCTTCGTATCGTTCTGGCTGCAGATGAATCCTACAGAACCGGTAAAACCATAGTTCTGAATGCATAATGCAAAATACATAATTCAGAATTATGAGTTACGCATTCAGTTTTGCTTCGACTGTTATTTCGGTGTTTAACAATTTTGAAATGGGACAATTTAATTCTGCATCCTTTACTGCCTTGTCAAAGGTAGCCTGATCGATACCATCTACCCTGGCCTCAAGGTCGAGGTGAGACTGCACAATGGCTCCATCCTTAAACGCAATGGTACATTCCGTCTCTAATTTGTCTGGTGTGAATCCTTCTGCTCCAAGGTTAAAGCTGAGTTTCATTGTGAAACATCCGGCATGAGCCGCTGCAATCAGCTCTTCTGGATTGGTACCTTTTCCTTCTTCAAACCTGGTTTTGAACGAATATTTGGTTTTGTCCAACACTTCGCTATCGGTGGTCAAGTGACCCTTTCCTTCTTTCCCACTGCCTTTCCAAACTGCTTTTGCTCTTCTTTTCATGTTTATCTGGTTATTGGTTACTGGTTACTGGTTACTGGTTACTGGTTACTGGTTACTGGTTACTGGTTACTGGTTACTGGTTACTGGTTACT
>JBFKOL010000055.1:0-17264 GCA_041628815.1 Saprospiraceae bacterium
GAGCCTGTCGAGGTTGAAGAAGTCGAGGAGCGGTATACGGTCAAAACCCGGCTCGGGAATAAAGCGCTTTAATGTGGCATCACTGTTATCCTCGTAGAAAATGTCCAGTTGAAAGTCTTCCTGGGTAAGCGTTGACGTGCTCAGTGAATAGATGTTTTTCATCATCAGATCCCAGGAAGGAAGACTTGGGTCCGGAATGGTCCTTTTCAACATCTTGACATAGATCACATCTTCTGGTTCTGGGAGGCCCCTGTTGTCGACACCACCCGTATTGCTCTCATTGGTCAGTTCTCCCACTTTGTACACCTGGCTGCCATTTAGAGAGTAGGTATATTCGTAGGCCACGCCCAATACCTGGTTGGGACGGAGACGGATATTCAGGGAAATAAAACCCAGTTCGGGATAAAAGGTATATTCCGAAGCGTTGAGTCGTCTCATGCTTTGCACCTCGAAATCCCGAACCTGGGTCAATCCATAGATGCGTTGTAAGTTAGTCGCAGTATTGATGATCTTCCGCGTTTCATCGTCGTTCACAAGTTCTCGGAATAGATCACTGTTATCGTTTTCTGGAAGGTGGTCGCCATCTATATCGGTGAGGATGGGTGTACTTGGGATGGGTGTCCAGCGGGTGTTGGGGTCTGAAAAGTTATTGAGATCAGATTCTCCAAGATACGATATGGCGGCTACGGTACTGGAGTTGCGCAGATCCTGGTTCTCTTCGCTGGTGACCCATACTTCGACATTGATGATGCGCATCAATGAACGGACCTGGGGAATCGTCGACATGGCGCTTTCAAACTTTTCGCGATTGTAGTGCGAAATGAAAAAGTGCCTGTTTTCGTCGTAGTCATCTGGGCGCATTTCAAACTCCTGGATCAACTTGCCATTTTCGAGTGAGATTGTCTCGGGTTCGGACCTGGATTGTGACGCAATACCCGTAACAAAAAATTTACCAAACTGCAATTCGGTTTTTAGTCCGAAAAGATTTTGGTTACCCTGGATGAGTTGGCTTTTCAAGGGGAGGCTTACGTTGCCGGCCTCAATGGTTTTTATGATATCGTCTTCGTCAAAGGCATCACTGAGATAGCCCAGGTTGAGCCGGTTGTCAAAGTCAAATGAAGCTTCCGTATTGTAGTTAAAACCGAGGTTGAGCTTCTCGCCAATTTTGCCTTCCACGCCCATATTGATATCCATGTCGAAGTCAAATCCTCCAGTCCGGCGATTCCTTTCGGTTATATTGGGACCTTCTTCCAGAATCTGGAAGTCTACGCCAAAAGTTAAATCGACATTACCTGTGGGCTCTATATTGATTTCTGATCCGCCGAACAACCGGTCAAGTAATTGTGCATCTATATCAATTTCTGACATCGGGTCCAGTTTTAGGGAGCGGCTGAAGTCAGGACTCGTGATACCGGCCAATTTCCTGAAGTACTCCTGTTGCTGCTTTTTCTGTTGCCATTGAAGGTATTCTTCCATGGTCAGGTAGGTAGGAGTGCGATAGTATTCCTCGCCAATCTTTTCCATAACCACGTACTGCCCTGTCTCAAAATCGTATTCCACTTCCTGGGTAAGAATACTTGGCATGATGTCAAAAGGATTGTAATACTCTTCTGTGATGAAATCACCATACCTGTCCCTGATGGGAATGGTGTCCTCGAGCGCATGCAGGGGAGAAAGAAAGACGTCTTTTTCTATGTTGGCCGGACCTGAGGCACTGAAACCCTTTATGACAATACCCGATAATAGGGCAATGCTGAAGAAAAAACTCAACCGGCTTGAATTCATGGAGACCTCTCGTTCTGTAGCGTGTTTCTGCTCTTTCTTAGTAAATAATTTAATAGGCCGTCAATTTATAATAGTCAGCTTATGATGCCTTTTTTAACGCAAAAAAAAGTAGCTGCGTATCTCGAATAGAAATTATGATTTGGTTAGTCGATTCATGTCAGCTTCTGCAAAGCCTCTTTAATCAATTCTTCCAATGTTTTATTTCCAGGATCGGCAATGGTCGCAAGTACTTTCTGTACTTTTTGCTTTTGAAAGCCCAGTGCTACAAGTGCGTGGGTTGCTTCTTCCCAGTCCCTAACAGTCCCGGCAGCCTGGACATTTCCAGTCACATTGGTTTCTCCTTTCACCTTATCCTTAAGGTCAAGGATGATCCTTTTTGCGGTCTTTGGCCCTACACCTTTTACTTTTTTAAAAGCAAGGTCATTTTCGGTAACAATGGCTGTCTTCGCCTCCAGTGGCGTCATGGACGACAACACAATCCTTGCTGTATTGGGGCCTATTCCTGACACCGACAACAGGGAAATGAAAAGATCGCGTTCGTCTTCTTCAGCAAAACCATAGAGAGACAGGATGTCTTCCTTTACGTGCAGGTAGGTGAAGAGCCTTGTTTCGTCGGTCTTTTCAATTTTGGCATACGTATGTAGCGTGATGTGTACCAAATAACCCACACCATTCACATCGACGTAGAGGGTGGTGGGTGATTTATAGGTCAGTTTACCTTGGAGATATGCGTACATAGGCGCAGAAAAAATTCGCTGCAAATGTACAAATCCTCGTTAGATCTGAAACGACAAAGTAAGGTGACAAAATGAAATGATGTGCTAACTTCGCGCTACCAAATCTCATCCTCAGCAAAATGAATATAATGGTTTTAGGAAGTGGTGGAAGGGAACATGCACTTGCATGGAAGATCCGCCAAAGTCCTTCCTGTGATCACCTTTTTGTGGCACCTGGAAATGCCGGTACGGCTCAGGTGGCCAAAAACGTAGAAATTGATCCTACCGACTTTGACGCTATTGCAAATTTCGTCAAGAAAAATGCCATTGATCTTTTGGTCGTGGGACCTGAAGTGCCTCTTGTATTGGGCATAGCCGATTACTTTGAAGAACACATGCCGGGTTTAAAGGTAATAGGTCCAAAAAAAGAAGGTGCAATGCTTGAAGGAAGTAAATCCTTCGCCAAGAAGTTTATGAAAGAATACGGTATACCAACAGCATCATATCTAGAGGTCAGTTCATCCAACATCGCGGAGGGCATTGCACACCTTTCACAAAACGACGGACCCTATGTTCTGAAAGCGGATGGGCTAGCTGCCGGCAAGGGAGTTCTTATTATTGAGGAGCGAGAAACTGCCATAAGTGAGCTCAAAGAAATGCTCGGAGGAAAGTTTGGCGACGCAAGTCAACGGGTTGTCATCGAGCAATTTTTAAAAGGAATCGAGTTTTCTGCCTTTGTTATCACCGACGGAAAGTACTTTTCGATACTGCCAATGGCCAAGGACTATAAACGAATAGGAGAGCGGGATACCGGATTAAACACGGGAGGAATGGGTTCGGTGTCGCCCGTACCATTCGTAGATAATGACGTCATGGACAAAGTAAAAAAGCGAATTATACTACCCACACTCGATGGCCTGCTAAGAAGAAATATTGATTATCTCGGGTTTATTTTTTTTGGTTTGATCCTGGTGGATGGCGATCCTTACGTAATCGAGTACAATTGCAGGCTCGGTGATCCAGAAACGCAATCAATTTTACCAAGATTGGAAACTGATCTCGTTGAACTGATGGAGGCATTATACAGTGAACGGCTCTACGAAATTCCACTGGGTAAATCCAATGATTGCGCAACAACCGTAGTCCTTGTCTCTGGAGGATACCCCGGATCGTACGAAAAGGGAAAGGAAATATCAAATCTCGAAGATGCAAGGGGTTCCATCATCTTTCATGCCGGCACAAGACTATCAGGGCAGAGAGTTCTTACCAACGGCGGACGAGTCATGGGAATCACATCTTTGGCGCCAAGCATGCAAGAATCGCTGGAAAAATGCGTTGACAATGCTCAGCTTATCGAATTTGAAGGAAAATACTATCGCAGAGACATAGGATTTGATTTAAGATGATACTTATAAGAACTGATCTCATTCCTCGTTAAAGCGGTAATGATTTTTCTATTTTTGCGATCCCATTTTTATCTAATGATCAAAACCATCACATTTCTACTTACCATTGCCTGGATATCGGCAGGCATAGGACAGGAAGATGCAGTGCTCATGTATGTACAGGAAGAACCTGTAACTGTTTCAGAGTTCACGTACATCTACGAAAAAAATAACCGGGACAAGGCAGACTATTCCAGGGCTAGCCTGGAAGAATATCTTGAACTATATACCAATTTCAAATTAAAAGTAAGGCAGGCCAAGGACGAAAAATACCATGAGCGACCTGGATACATTGAGGAGCTGTCTGGCTACCGCAGGCAGCTGTCAGAAGGATATGTTTTTGAAAAAGAGGTGGAGGATTTTCTTGTCGAGCAGTTGATGGACCGGAAGAAATACGATATTGGAGTGAGTCACATCATGGTGAGTCTATCCAGGAATGCAAGTGCTGAAGAAGTTGAGAAAGCTCGGCAGAAGGTTGAGATGATACGCCAACTGTTGGACGAAGGACGAGATTTTGGCTTGCTTGCGCAAGAAGTATCAGAAGACCCGGGATCGAAGGGCTTGAAGGGAGATATAGGATACATTACAAGTCCCTTACCCGAAGGCTATCTTGAATTTGAGCATGCGGCGTATGAAACAGAGAAAGGTAAATATTCAGGAGTTGTAAGGACTGATATGGGTTTTCACATATTGATGGTTACCGACAGTCGGCCTGCCAGGGGACATATGCGTGCTCGACATATTCTCATCCGCAAAGAGAAAAACGGCATTCCCCTCGCTAACGCAGCCTTGAAAATTAATGAATTGTATCGTCATGTAACTGCTGAAGGTTTAAAATTTGAAGATGTTGCCCGTTCTCAGTCAGAAGACCTTAAGACAGCATCTTCCGGGGGAGATTTAGGATACTTCGGTATTGGCCAGTATGAGAGACCGTTTGAAGATGCCGCTTTCGGACTCAAAAAGGATGGCGACATTTCAAAACCGGTGGAAACGTCGATTGGATGGCACATCATCCAGCGAGTGTCCAAGCGCCCTGTCGATTCAGAGGAAAGGATCCGCAATATGCTCAAGCAGCAGGTCGGAAGGTCCAGTCGCATACAAGACAGAACAGATGAAGTGGTTGAAAAGATCAGTAAAGATGCCGGTTTTGTCAGCCATGACAAGGCATTTACGATATTCGTTGAAAGCCTTGATGAGTCATTTTTAAGATACGACTGGGACCCGTCTTCGGCTCCCGGTTCCGAATTAATCGCATATGGTGATGACCGATACAGTGTTGCTGACTTTGCCGACTATTGTAGGTCCAGGGCAAGAGACCGATTACAAGCGGGATCAAAGTCTCCAATGGAGGTAGCAGGGGAATTGTACAACAGGTTTGTAGAAGAAAAAGCCTTCGAGTATGTACAAAACCGGCTCGAAAATTACTATCCTGCTTTTAAGAACCTGATGCGGGAATATGAAGAAGGTATCTTGTTATTTGAAATTACTAAAGACAAAGTTTGGGACAAGGCGTCGAGTGACACCACCGGTTTGAGGTATTTTTTTGAAAAAAACCGGGAACGTTATCAATGGGGAGAACGACTAGAATTATCCACTATAACTATTGATACGGCAGATAAAAAACTGGTTGCAGACTGGTATATGGACCTTCAGACCTCAGATATCGATGAATTAATTTCCAGGTATGCACAAAGGGGCCTTAAAGTAACCGTCAACTCTGAAAAGGTTGAGACTAAAAGTGAAGCCGCCAGAGGAGTGCCGATACTCTCGGGACATTTTACCAGGCCCGTCATAGAACCTTCAGTGGATCGAAGCCTTGTAAAAAAGGTTGAAAAAGTTATACCACCCGGTTTAAAAAGTCTTCGGGAAGCAAGAGGATATATCGTGTCTGACTATCAGGACGAACTCGAAAAAAGATGGATCCAAACACTGCGACAGTCCTATGATGTATCCATTGATACTGAGGTGCTGCAGGATCTGATCCAAACAGGTAGTAATCCATGAGGATGTCCTGGTATTTGATCACATTAGCGTCGCTGGTCATTTGGGTAGCAATTGGGTGCCGTCCCAATATCCCTGAGGATGGTGATCAGGTTATCATCGCACAGATTGGTAACAGGAAGTTGTTTGAGAACGAGCTCAAACAAATTATCCATCCGGAGAACAGTTCCGCAGATAGCGCTGCCCTTGCAAATGCCTACATCGACCAATGGGTCCGTGATCAATTGCTCATGCGCGAAGCAGCGAGGGTGTTTTCTTCAGATTTTGAGCTGGAAGAGCTTGTTGAAGATTATCGAGAAAAACTGCTAAAATTCAAGCTGGAAGAAAAGATTCTTGAGGAAAGGTATGATACAGTAGTGACGGATTTGCAGTTACAAGCTTTTTACAATCAGCACAAAGAAAGATTCGTGCGTGATGAACCTTTGTACAAGTGCTGGCTGGTCAAGTTCCCTGCCAATACCGAAGGCAGAGCAACGTTCAGAAGAGATTGGAACGCTGACCGGACAGGAGAAATTGAAAAGTTTGTTCAGAAAGAGGGAGTGGTTTACGAATTGGATTCAGAAAACTGGTACACCTGGGATCACATATTAAGCTGGTGCCCATCCTTCAGCGAAGAGCGGGCAAGAAGTGTTAAGAATCAGCGAAAAGTGATGGATAATGTTGAATATCATCTTAAAGTGCTCGAAATAATTGACAAAGGAGATATTTCCCCGTTAACATTTGTAAAAATGCAGTTGAAGCTGATGATTTTACATCAACGAAGACAGGATATTATAGCTTCTTACAAACAGGAGTTGTACGAGAAGGGGCTAGAAGACAATATCATTAAAATATAACTCATGAAATATACCCTATGGATAATGGCGCTTCTTACAACCGTGATTGCCACCGGGCAGAAGCGACTGATTCTCGATAAAGTGATAGCCAATGTAGGCAGCGAATACGTCCTGTACTCTGAAGTGCAGGAGCTCTTCGGATATGCCAAGGCCCAGAATCCTACCTACACTGAAGATTTTCAATGCATCATCCTGGAACAAATCATCGCGAAAAAATTACTTCTGGACCAGGCTCGAATCGATAGTATCGTCATCAGTGATATTGAACTGGATGTAGAGCTCAGCAGAAGGATGGACTACATTCTAAGCCGCATGGAGGGTGGCGAACAACAATTTTACGAGATATACGGGCGAACTGTATTGCAGGAAAGGGAGCGGATGCGAGAACCATTGAGAGAAGAGTTGATTCAACAACGCATCCAGGGCCAGCTTATCCAGAATGTAACAATCACGCCCGAAGAGACCATAAAGTTTTTTGAAAAAATTCCCAAAGACAGTTTGCCTTATCGCAGCGCTGAGGTGGAAATAGCCGAGATTACCATGAAAACGCGGATTAGCGATGAAGAGAAAGAAAAAGCGCTTCAAAAACTCGAAAATATTAGGGAAAGGGTCCAAGCTGGAGAAAATTTTGAAGAATTGGCCTCGGTCTATTCTGATGATACGGGATCAGCAAGGGTCGGAGGAAATCTTGGTTGGGCAAAACGAGGTTCTTATGTTCCCGAATTCGAGGCTGCTGCCTACGAGCTCGAACCGGGAGAGGTGTCTGAAATCGTCGAGACCAAATTCGGTTATCACCTGATTCAAATGATGCAGCGCAGGGGCAACAACATCAATGTTCGCCACATTTTGATCAGACCAGAGGAAACAGAAAAAGATGTGAAAGCGACAAAGATTTTTCTCGACTCCCTTGCCAATTTGGTACGGGTTGACAGTATCTCATTCGACCTGGCCGTCAAACTCTACTCAGACAAAGATGCGCAGAGCTACAACAATGCCGGCCGCCTGATCAATCCGCAGACTGGCGATACTTTCTGGGAAACCAAGCAGCTGCCTTATCAGGTCTATTTTGCCATCGACACCCTCGAAGTCGGTGATTTATCCAATGTCCTGGAGCTGACGGACGAAAGGGGTAACAAAGAATTTAAGGTCATCCTTTTGCAATCCAAGACACGCCCGCATGTCGCAAGCCTAAAAACTGACTTTTCCTGGATTCAACAGTACGCCAAGGAAAGCAAGAAGAATGAATATTTCAACAAGTGGATGGAAAATAAAATAGCATCGACCTATATAGATATCATTCCACAGTATCAAGGGTGTCCCAATCTTGTCAAGTACCAGACAGGGATAACGAAAAAGTAGGGCAGATAAAGAATTAAAATACACTCACCGGCGATGTTTTGGAATGAGGTGAGCGCCAATAACGACCTATACCCATAGGCTGGTTTCGAATTTAATATGGGAGATTTGGCAGCCGATAACCTATAGCCAACAGCAGACAGCATACAATTAGCAGTTGTCGGCCGACCATGCCTATACCTTATTTTCCGTTGCTTAAAAACTTGGATTTTGGATGCCGGTTTCTGCAGCGGGACCAGAAATAAAAAGGAGTGGCGTACCCCCCAGTAGCCACTCCGGTATTCTCCAATACTTAATCCCTTAAGTATTTTCAAAAGTTAAAGAACATTTTCACTAAAGCACATTTCTTGCCAAGGTGTACAGCGATGGGGGGTATAAAACAGATGCCTTTGAAGGGTTATATGTAAAATGCTTGTTCAACAAGGCCTTATAAGAATCACATCTTTCAATATGTTAATTTTATATGTATCGAATACCCATTGTTTTTAGCGGCGTCACTTGCTGGTTTGCTCAGCAGTGAGAGAACGGGTATTATTCATGGATGTATGTACTAAGGTCATTTGTTGTTACTGGTCTCCTCAGATCATTGATTATTGTGCGAAATTTGAATACCTGCCTCGGGGGCTTTAATTTACCTGTGTGAAACATTGGCCTATCCATCTTTTACCGGTTGTTTTGATTATTTGCTTAAGAAGCTTGGCCAGCTGTTCGACGGATGCGAGCCTGGTTGGCATTTCTGGTGATACAACAGGAATACCACTAATGAAGTCGTTGGTCGTGCCACTCACCTTAACCTCTGCGGGGCTGTTGTTGAGTGATGAACAGGTCAAAAGGGATCTGCGCAGATTTGTCCAGGATGATATTGGTTTTCTAAACACAACAGTGGATGATTATTTGCAACATCTTCCAGTGCTGGTAATTGCAGCATATGACTTGTCGTATAATCGTCCCATCGGCACAGTTGGTCACCAGGCAAAATATATGATGATCAGCACAGGCCTTTCCCTTGGGCTGACCTACCTTCTTAAAGAGGTAACAGGCGTATCGAGGCCTCAGGGAGGGCCAAGGAGTTTTCCTTCCGGGCATACCACATATGCCTTTACAGTTGCTACGGTTCAATATCAAATTTTGAAGGAACGAGGATTTCTGTGGTCTTCCACCGGATATATTCCCGCCATTGCAACGGGAATCCTCAGGGTCCTTCGGGATAAGCATTGGGTTCCCGACGTACTGGTAGGAGCCGGCATAGGGATCTTAGTACCCAACCTATTGGCTCGAACCGGATTGGGCCGGTCAACGGTCAGACGGGATGGCCCCGGCTATCAAATTGGCATATTACCTACGGGCCTGACGGTCATGGTGACCTTCTGACCGACAAAATGTCATTTTATGCCCTGTGGCACGTCATTTGGGGTCCAAAAAACATTAAATCTAAGAAGACATGCCAAAAGGAAAAATCTCAGTACAAACGGAAAACATCTTTCCGATCATTAAAAAGTTTCTTTATTCAGATCACGAAATCTTTTTGAGGGAAATCGTGTCCAATGCCGTCGATGCTACAACAAAGCTGAGGACGCTGGCTTTCAAAAATGAATTTAAAGGAGAACTTGGTGATCTCACCATAGATATTGAAATAGACGGGAAAAAGCTGATTATTAGGGATCGAGGGATTGGCATGACGGAGGAGGAAGTCAAGCGTTATCTGAACCAGGTCGCTTTCTCGTCTGCTTCCGAATTCCTGGAAAAATATAAAGACGACTCAAACATTATCGGTCATTTCGGTCTTGGATTTTATTCGGCGTTTATGGTTGCTGACAAGGTGGAGGTAATTACCAAATCTTACACAGATTCACCCGCGGTGAAATGGATATGTACAGGTAACCCAGAATACGAAATCAAGAAAACAGATAAGACAGATCGCGGCACAGATATTGTGCTTCACATATCCGATGACGAGAAGGAATTTTTAGAGAAACAACGCATCGAATCCATCCTTAAAAAGTATTGCCGTTTTCTACCATTTCCAATAAGATTTGGCACTAAGACAGAATCAAGCTGGGAAGGAGAAGGAGATGACCGCAAAGAAATCAAGACAGAGGTTGATAACGTCATCAACGATGTGGAACCATTATGGAAAAAGAAACCAGCCGATTTAAAGGAAGAGGATTACAAGGATTTCTACAAATACCTTTATCCTTTTTCACAGACACCACTGTTCTGGATACATCTCAATATCGATTACCCTTTCAACCTGACGGGTATCCTGTACTTTCCAAAAGTGAGCAATAGTATAGAAATCCAAAAGAATAAGATCCAGCTCTATTCCAACCAGGTATATGTCACCGACGACGTATCCCAGATTGTTCCCGAGTTTCTTACGTTGTTGCATGGCGTAATCGATTCTCCGGATATTCCGCTGAACGTATCGCGGTCCTACCTCCAGGGGGATTCCAATGTGAAAAAAATCACCTCCTACATAACCAAAAAAGTAGCTGACAAACTGAACGAATTATTCAAGGATGACCGCAAGGAATTTGAGGATAAATGGAATGAAATCAGCGTTTTTGTCAAATATGGAATGATCAGCGAGGAAAAGTTTCACGATAAGGCCGAGCAATTTGCCTTGCTAAAAAATATAGATGGATCGTTTTTCACCCTTGATGAATACAGGGAGAAAGTAAAGGAAAACCAGACAGACAAACACAAACGCACTGTCTACCTTTATTCCAACAACCCTAAAGACCACCATAGTTTTATTGAATCGGCCAGATCGTACAGCTATGACATCCTGGAAATGGACAATGTAATCGACAACCATTTTATGCAACATTTAGAACGCAAATTGACGGATGTCACATTTATACGCGTCGATAGCGACACTGCTAACAATCTTGTTCAGAAGGATGAAAAACCCGAATCTGTTCTTAGTGAAAAAGAACAGGAAAAGGTGAAAGAAATATTCAGCTCCGTCCTTCCAGAGGATAGCGGTCCCTACCTAGAAATGAAGGCGTTGTCGCCGGATGATCATCCGGTGGTGGTTACGAGACCAGAGTTCATGCGGCGCATGCGCGAAATGCAACAGTTTCAGAATTTTGGCGGCGGCGAAATGCCCGATACCTTTAACGTGGTGGTTAATACCAACCACCCTATGGTAGCAGAGAAACTACTTCGCATGAAAGGGCAGGAACGTAAAGAAAAGTTTGCTTCTTATCTCTACGACCTCGCCAGATTGAATCAGAACTTGTTGAAAGGTGAGGAGATGAGTGCATTCATCAAGAAGAGCCTGGAATTTGTGGGGTGAATTGACGGCTTTCAGTAGTTGGAATTCAACAATCGGCAAACGGTTGTCAAATTCATCAATCCGGATGTATCTATTCCCACGATATTCAAAGTTGTGGTGCTTCGAGATATGGGGTGGGGATTGGAGGTCATGGGGATGTGAGTTTGCGGAGATTTGAGGACTACCAATCAAATCAGGTGTCTTAAATCACAGAACAGATATTTTTCCCCTGTTCCCGGGATGTATATTTGTATCTGATGGCTTTTTGTCAGTAGCCACTTTATACCCACATTTTTCTTTTCCCTATCTTCAAGGAGAAACAAAACAATCTGTCATGCAAAAAAAACTAATTGCTAGCCTGGTGGCGGGATTGATCCTGTTCATCTGGCAATTCCTTTCCTGGGGTTTACTCGACCTGCATGGATCACAAATGGAGTACACCCCTCAGCAAGATGCCATTCTAGAGGCGCTTGCAACTGCTGACCTTGAAGAAGGAGATTACTTCATTCCTCGCGCACCGCGCGGTGCATCCAGTGAAGAGCAACAAGCCGAGATGGAAAAAAGAATGGGCCAGCCCTGGGCATTGATTTCCTATCGCTCCTCCATGGTGAATAATATGGGGATGAACATGTTCAGGGGGTATGTACTGGACTTCTTTGCTGCTTTGCTTCTTGTTTGGGTTCTCCTGCAGTTCGCAGAGCTTGATTTGAAAAAGGCGGTCATGGCATCCATAGCGGTAGGTTTGATCGGCTACCTGACCATTTCCTATCTCAATTCCGTGTGGTTTGAAAATGGGACACTGCCCGATCTGATCGATGCATTTGTAGGATGGGGTATCGTAGGAGCTTGGCTCGGATGGTATCTACCCAAGTAAAAAATAGGACCTCGTAGTGTGTTGCGGGGTCTTATTTTCTATACAGCACGGGATTTAACGGTGTATCGACCACTTCACCGATCTGTGCACCCGGACACCATGTTTCCCAATCGTTTTGTTGGTTTTCGTTTTCTGGTTCTTTCAGCGTCATTTCACTGTCCATATAGATCACAGTCATCACAGCCCGCATTTGATTCGTTTTGTTAGGACCGGCCCTGTGAAATAGCCACCCGGAGTGAAAGCTGACCTCCCCGAGGTCAAATGGTTCCTTGACGGTTTCAAAATCATTCAGACGTAAGGCTTTACCGATGACTTGCTCACTGTCATCACTGATTTTATAGGTTCTTCCGTGTTGTAAAAGGTGGCTTTTGTCGCTAAATTCTAGCGGGCCCATTTTCAGAGGTACTGCCTGCAGTGGTATCCAAGCTGTGATCGTATGGTCGCTCGCAAGCGGCCAATAGTACTGGTCAGCGTGCCACGGTGTAAACCCTCCACCGGGCTCTTTGAAGAGGGCCTGGTCGTGGTAAATACGCACCCCGTTGGTACCCATGAGTTGTGTAGCAATTCCCGCCAGACGCTTGCTGAAGACAAACTCCTTAACCTTTGGGCTATGGGTCCATATGTTCATGATTTGGAGAAAGGCTTTGTCATAGGTGCTTCGCTCTTCCAGGGGTAGATGCATGGTGTTCAGTTCTTTCACTTTGTACTTTATGACCTCTGAGTAATGTGAAAGAAGTTCAGCTGAGAACACTCGCTTGAGTTTGATAAATCGGTGTTCACGGTAAAAGGCAATATCTTCCTCGGTCAGCTTGTAGGGATTTTGAAGTTCTTCAAGATGGGTCATAGATCAGGAGGTGTAATGAATGAAATGCTCTAACCTCAATATATTTATTCATGGTTCAGTAATTCCTTGTATAGGGTGAAATTTTCCTGGTCGAAGCAGACAAACAAGATTTTTTTGATGGCAGGAGAATTGAAACCAGTGACAGTGCGAACGGCAATTTTAGCTGCCAGGTCTTTTGGGAATCCAAAGACCCCTGTACTGATATTGGGGAATGCGATCGTTTCATATCCATGAGACTTTGCGAGTTGAAGACTATTTAGGTAGCACGAGGTAAGTAGTTCCGCCTCGCCCTCACTTCCATTGCGCCATATGGGACCTACTGTATGAATGACCGCCTTAGCCGGTAGTTTACCTGCTGTAGTAAGTACCGCTTGTCCGGCAGGGCATCCACCGTTTTCCCTTCTTATGCGGTCACATTCTGCCATGATTTCCGGCCCTCCGGCCCGATGAATGGCCCCGTCCACACCGCCTCCACCAACGAGACGCTCGTTGGCAGCGTTGACGATGGCGTCGACGTGAATTCTGGTAATATCACCACGAATGGCTTGAATAACGGGTTTCATTCCTAATTGATTTATTCCGGGTAGATCCATGGACTGCGATAGGGGCGTCTGAGCATCTCGGTGGCTTCTTCATCCCCGGGAATCGAACATGACGGTCCGTTCCATGCTATGCTCCTGCCCAGCTTGTAGGAAATCATGCCCAACAAACTGAGGTTGGTGGCAAGATAACCGTGTTCGATATCACAGACGGGACGTTTATCTTTTTCTATGGCTGCAATGAAATCTCTCCATAGTTCACGAATGTTTTGTTGATCGGGCTCGTTGAGTACGGCCTCAACGTGGATTTTGGATTGTCCTTTCCTGCTCGGGTAAAAGGTCCAGCCATCGAGCCAACCCAGGTGAAGGGTGCCTTCTGTACCATAAAAATAGCATCCAACATTACCTTCTTCATTGGCATTGGCGGCGCAAAGTTTGTGTTCCCAGGTCAAGGTGAAAGATTCGAAGGCGAAAGTGGCGTACTGTGTGTCGGGTGCATCAGTGTTGTCTTTTTTCACAAACCGGCCTCCTGTCGAATATACGGATTTGGGGTGTTTCTCTTCTGTCCACCACAGTACCTGGTCAAACCAGTGGATACCCCAGTCCCCGATTTGACCGTTGGCATAGTCGAGAAACTGGCGAAACCCTCTCGGGTGGATACGGGTATTGAAGGGTTGGAGGGGAGCAGGACCGCACCACATATCCCAGTCAAGACCTTTAGGTGGCCTCTCGTCAGGCGTCATCTCGCCGGGTCCCTGGTTATAGTTGACAAAACACTTTACGGCACTGATATCACCGAGTTTCCCGCTGCGAAGAAACTCCATGGCAGACAGGTTGTGTGGCGAGACACGCCGGTGCGTGCCTACCTGGACTATACGCTCCATTCTTCTCGCCGTATCCAGAATGGCTTTTCCTTCCAAGACGGTATGTCCTATCGGCTTTTCGAGGTAAATATGTGCACCGTTCTTCATGGCTTCAATGGCACCGAGGGCATGCCAATGATCCGGTGTTGCGATTATCGCAATATCCGGCTTTTCGACCTGGAGGATTTCGCGGTAATCTTTGTACCATTTTGGCCTTTGTCCAGAAAGGGTAATCACTTCATCTGATGCCGCTTTGAGTTGGTGCTCATCGACGTCACAAAGACCGGCAACTTCCATATCACCGTGTGCTATGGCTTCGCGCAGGATATTCATGCCCCACCAACCACTGCCTATCAATGCTATGCGGTAAGGTTTTTTTTGAAAGGTTGAGGTGATCAGCGGGAGCGGGGAAATCACGCCGGCGGCTAAAGCTGACTGATGTATGAAAGATCTGCGTTTCATTTTTTGCTGGTTGCTGGTTACAAGTTACAGGATTTACCGATGCAAGCTTTTTATTATCAGGGGACAAATTCACATTCAACTGGACCACGGATTATTGGAATTCATGGTTTGTCACGTTAAAATTCTCACCACCTCACCACCTCACCACCTCACCACTTCACCACTTCTGCTACCCATGCCCTACATCTTCACCATCGCGATGAGTTTCACCACCATTATCAGATTCGACACCAGAGGAAGGTGGCTCCACAATTTTAAAAAGCGGGTCAAATGGCACGCTGACCATTTGCAGGAAATGAAAATAGGCCTGGGCGTTGCCTTCTATTTTGATCATTCCAGATTGCATCAGGTGCTGAATGGTGGTTTTTTGGGTGATCAGGTCGTTGAGGCTTGTGCGTTCCATCGTGACTGTCGCCGTGGGGTTAGCAGAAAGAACATCAGGGCGATTGTGAAGCACTCTGTTCACAAGTAAAACCGTTATTTGCTCATCTGTATCGGGGTATATCATGTTGAAGATATAGCTCGAATCACCTGTAAGCTCCCGATCGAGACGAATGGCCATCAGATCATAAAAGTCTTCGAGGCTCATAGAAGCAATGATCTGATTATTGTCTGATCTGCCAGCAAGATGTTTTACGGATGCGCCCTGACGCAGTTCTTGTGCACCGGTGAGATAAAAGTTGCGCCAGGGCCCAGATTCTGACCTGCTGCCGAGCACGTCATAGGTTTCGGCGAGCAGCTGTTGAGCTTCCTCGTTTTCTGGATAAGCCATAACGAGATGGTTGAGGATCATGGCTACCCACCTGTGTTCACCTTTTTCCATGTCTTCGCGGACGCGACCAAGAATGCGCGCTGCCCCACCCATATAAGCCACGTATTTTTTTGAGGCTTCCACCTCCGGCAAGGCATGAAGGTGGGCTGGATTGCCATCAAACCACCCGAAGTAGAGTTGGTATTGGGCCTTGGCATTGTGGTTGACCGTGCCATAATAACCCCTGTTGGCAAAAAACAAGTCCAACGATGGTGGTAAGGTAATTTGTTCTGCAATTTCGGTCATGTTGTATCCATTATTGGCTAAATGGAGGGTTTCATCGTGTATGTATCGATAGATATCCCTTTGACGCGTCCATAAGTCCAGGATAGCTTCTTTTCCCCAGGTTGGCCAGTGGTGGCTTCCAAAGGAAATATTTACATCTTGGCCGAACATCCGTATGCTTTCATCTATGTACTTTGACCATTTCAAGCCATTGCGGACCTGTGCTCCGCGCAGGGTGTACAGATTGTGCAAAGTGTGGTTGATCTCCTCAGCCTGGCAGAATGCATTATAAAGTGGCATATAGAACATCAATTCTGCAGGAGCCTCTGCATCAGGTGTGTTTTGAAAGATCATTTCAATGCCATCGATGGTGACCCGCTGACCAGTTCTATCAATAGTAATGGTTGGCTGAAGAATTCCTGCCGTGCCGAGACTGACGGCCTGACCAAGACCGCTTCCAACAAAACCTGAGTTATTTTTAGGTAAGAGACTACCAAACATATACATGGCTCTGCGCAACATGGCATTGCCTGCCAGGATGTTTTCGGAAATGGCGCTTTCGTAAAAACCTTCAGGAGCGATCACTTCTATGTTTTGTGTCTTCACCTGCTCTTCATTTACGATGCCTTTCACACCACCGAAATGGTCGATGTGGCTGTGTGTAAATATGACGGCTTTTACTGGACGTGCACCCAGATGATGATCGACTAGATCCATAGCTGCGCGAGCTACCTCTGAAGTAGTTAATGGGTCGACGACGATCCATCCAGACCGCGTGGCAATGACCGTCATATTGGCCAGGTCAAAACCCCGCACCTGGTAAATTCCGTCGGTCACTTCATATAAGCCGTGCATGCTGTTTAACTGTCCTTGCCGCCACAGGCTGGGATGTACCTCCAACGGCGCCGGGCCCTTCATGAAATCAAACCATCCCAGGTCCATGATCACCTGTCCCGATGCATTCAGGATCAACGGATCTTCCCTCGTAGCAATGAATCCTTTCCTTGCCAATACAAAATCAGTCGTATCGGACAGTAATAGAGATTGCAGCGATGAATCGATGTATTGGTGGGGGCCGTAATCACTGTGATGGAGTGGGGAACAGGAAGACATCGCTATCCACAAAATGACGATGTAAAGGAAAATTACACTTAAAGCCTTCATAGTATTCAATATGGAATTGAAGGTAAGGAGACTAACGAAGAAATTTGATCATTGAGAGAGTAA
>JBFKOL010000056.1:0-16853 GCA_041628815.1 Saprospiraceae bacterium
CATAGTTTTGAAGTAGACCGGATCGTCAACACATGCTCCCGTAAGAGCCACTATTCGCTCGGCGTGGTACCTCGATTTGTAAAACAGTTCTCCCAAAGCCAGGACACCTTGAACATCGACGGTCCATACTCTTTTCCCTGGCCGAATAGGAGCGGTATGATGAATTTGAACTCCTACATTACCTGATGGATGAGGTCCTCGATAAAATCTTTTTACGGCATTTTGTACTTCGGTAAACACAGGATTGGGGGCATCTTCTCCATTGGCACTCAGGCCAAGATAAACTTTACCCTCTGTCAGTCTGGCAAGTACATCCACCCCAACCTGGAAAAGATCTTTTTTCCCCTGAACAATGAAGTCGTTATCAGGAGCCAAAGGTGCAGAATCAAATGTCGATATAAATATGTTCTGTGGAATGACATCGGGGTCCGGTAACATGTCATATGGACGCTCATTGATGAGTGTCCAACCGCCTGATTCAAGGAGAAAATGGACAATCTCTTCCCTCGATCCCTCTTTGATACTCGGTGGCTCCAGTTTCTTGTAGCGAATCTTTTTATCGGCAAGAATGATCACATCAGTTATGGCCCTCTTTTCTCCTCTTCTTATTTCGACTACCTCACCACTCACCGGTGATACAAATTTGACCCTGTCGTCTTTCTTGTCATAAAAAAGGATGTCGCCGGCCATAACGTCCTGGCCCACCTCGACCACCACCTTGGGAATCGGCGAAATGCCCCTGTAATCCGGCGGACGTACCGCAAACCTTTTGACGTGAGCCTCAATCAATTTAGGCTCGGCCTTTCCATTCAGCTGAATATCGTGACCCTTGTCCAAATGGACAACATCATAACCGTCCGTATAGGCGGGATCCGGATCTTTCCAAAGATTCGAAAAAGATGGAATAATAGAAATATCCTTTTTCCCGGTATCAACCCCGCTCTTTTTCGCCTCAATCTGTATTAGATTTTCACTCAAGGTCAAAATAGAACTGACCAGAATGAGTGCCCCTATGATGATCAGGATGGATATGACATAAACACTGCTGTCTGAAGAACCACCCTGAGCGCTGAGATGAAGAGAAAATAAGGTGATGAAAGTTAAACTGAGTAGTAATCTGTTGAAGATTCTGCCAATAGAGTGCATGGACTTATACGCTTGTGTAAAATCGCTGCAAAGATAGCAGACTTTGCACATAAAACTATTTCACCTTACACGAAAGGACAGGAAGATATTATTTAGATTTTGTTTTAATAAGCTACTGACAAATATATGCTCGCTTGAACAACTCTTCATCAACCTTCGTAGTAAATACGATATATAACATCTGCAAAATCATCTGATACAAGCATAGACCCATCGGGTAAAAACTCCAGATCGACCGGTCTTCCCCAAGCTTCATCAGTTGTTTCATCAAGCCAACCATCTGCAAAGACCGTATATCCCGTAGATTCATGCTGGTCATTTATCGTCACCAAGGTGACGCGATAGCCGATTTTTTTGGTCCTGTTCCACGATCCGTGCTCGGCAATGAGTACCTGGCCTTTGTAGGAGGAAGGAAAGTTTTCAGCTGTATAGAACTCTACACCGAGCGGTGCGGTGTGAGGACCCAAATTCTGAACAGGTGGGATGAAATTGTCGCATGGATATTTCTTGCCAAAATCAGGATCCTGCAGATCACCCTGGTGGCAATAAGGATATCCAAAATGCTGAAAATCCCCCGTAGCTTTATTCAACTCACAAGCAGGAAGGTCGTCACCCAGCATATCCCTTCCGTTATCTGTAAACCACAACTCGCCGGATTCTGGGTGCCAGGTAAAACCGACCGTATTACGCACTCCCTCCTGGACGATTTCGAGGTCTGTCCCGTCCGGGTTAATACGCGTTATGGTATTGAAAATCCTTTCCTTTGATTCGCATATATTGCATGGTGCTCCAACGGGTACATACAGCTTTCCATCAGGACCAAAAGAAATGTACTTCCAGCCATGGTGGCTGATCTCGGGATATTGATCATATACGACTTCAGGGGTGCCGGGATCCTCAAGACGATTTTCTATATCCCTGAACCTTAGGATCCGGTTTACTTCCGCTACGTAAAGATCTCCATCTTTCAACGCAACACCGTTTGGCATATTTCCTCCTTCCAGAAGGACAAACTTTTCGTCGACCTTATTATCCCCGTCTGTATCCCTAAGCGCATAGACGCTACCATGGGATCTCGTACCTACAAAAAGAGTCCCTGCTTCACTTAATGCCAATGACCTGGCATTGACCACGCTATCTGCAAATATTTCAATTTTGAATCCCTCTGGTAATTTAATACGGTCAAGAGGCAGCGCTCCAGTAGCATCGGTTAAATCACCTTTTTCAGGCGGATTAACAGAAGTACATGCAAAAAGGCATAAAGCGGAAAGAAAGAAGTAAAGGAAATGTTTCATCTTGATAATTGCTGGACAAATGATAAAAATAAAGTCTTGTCTTCATATTTGGATGACACAAGCATTTCTCGCAGTGTATCCATGGTCTTCAGGGGGTTCTGTACCGTTTTAATGTTAACGATGAAAGCGGGAATCGACCCGCCCGGATCAGCGACAAATTGATGTTCAATACGTACTTTCCCGTTGGCCACTTTTGTGGCTTTCCAAAAGCCCGAACACCTTTCAATTCGAATATATTTCCGGATTGGCACATCGTATTCGCTTTCACATGCTATAGCTATCGTCAACTCAGACAAATCTCTGTTTGCGGTGAACTTATTGTCCAATATCACGTCCCTGTCTTTGGCCGGAAAAGGTGTCTTGTTTACCAGATAAACAACATGCCTATCAGGTTGGTCCAATAGGATATCAAAGCTTTTGACATCCCTGAACAATTCTTGATAGACACTAAAGTCCTTTAAAACAGAATAAAAGCCTTCTATTGATCCAATGGTCTCCATTTCGACTTTGTACTCGTGGTATCTTGACCATTCAACATCCCTGGTAGAAAGCGTGATTCCATTCTTGTCTCTTCTCTGTTTCCATCCGTCATCCTGGGCAGCACCACTTGCCGCCAACCCGCAGACCACGATCAAAATCACCAAATTCTTACCCATGAGCTTTTTTCCATACATTGATGAATTCACTAAGCATCATTGCCGTCGCTCCCCATAGCACTTCACCGTCTAAATCAAAATAAGGGACATCTTTCAAAAGGACGCCTCTTATTTTCAAATCCTTCTTTTTGATGTGGACTTTATCAAATTGGCTCAAGGGATATTCCAATACTCTCTCTACCTCCCTGCTGTCAGGATGGTAGACTGGGGCACCTTTCACGATGCCTACAAAAGGATAAACGATATAATTGGAAGCAAAAACATAGAGCTTGGTCATTCTTCCGATCACCTTAATTTCACTTCCTGGTATACCTAGTTCTTCTTCGGTTTCCCGCAGTGCACATTCGCGCAATGATGCATCTCCCGGATCTTTTCTGCCACCCGGAAAACTTATCTGTCCAGAATGTTTGTCTCTTTCACGGGATGTGCGTTTGATGAAGGTCGTATACCAGTCACCTTTTTTTTCGTGGAGTAATACCATCACCCCTGCTGTATCGGCATGATCGGGCGCATCGTAATACCTTTTATCCACTTCCCCTACAGGAGACATCAACGCCTGGGCTTCAATGCCCGGCAGCTGGCTCTTTAAAAGGAATTCAAAATTCTCAATGCGTTGATCTGCGACCATTGTCGATCTAACAAGCTACTTGTTGGACTTGTTCAGATAATTTTCAATGGCCATAGTCATTGATGGAGAACCTGGTTCTGGTGTAATATCAATATTCAAGCCCCTGTCAAGAACGGCTTTTTTGGTTGAATTGCCAAAAACGGCAAGTCTTGTGTCGTTTTGTTTGAAATCGGGGAAATTTTCAAAAAGCGATTTGATACCAAGTGGGCTGAAAAAAACCAGTACGTCATATGTCACATCGCTCAGATCAGACAGATCGCTACTCACCGTTTTATACATCATGACGTCTTTATAGTTGAATTGATGATGTTCAAGATATTCCACGACATCTTTAGAACCCAAATTCGAGCATGGAAGCAAAAACCGCTCTGTTTCACGATGCTTCAGCAACGAAGTTTCAAGGTCTGTGATCTTCCGAATCCCTACAAAGACTTTTCTCTTTCGATATACTATGAACTTTTGAAGATAGTCTGCGATCGCCTTGGTAAGGCAAAAATATTTAGTAGACTGCGACATCTTACACCTGATCATTTCACAAATGCTGAAAAAATGATCCACCGCATTTTTACTAGTGAAGATGATGGCCGAGAACTCATCCGGTCGAAGCCTGTTGCGTCTGAACTCTTTTTCGCTCACCGGCTCGACATGAATAAAAGGTCGCCAATCAATCTGGAGATTCCATTTCTTGGCAAGTTCAAAATAAGGTGACCTCTCTGGCTCGGGTTGAGAAATGAGAATGGTCTTTACTTTTTTGTAGTTTTCCACGACTTGGGCCTTACTTTCTGACGACATCCACTCAGTTTAAAGGATATTTACAATGAATTGAAAACCACCCTTATTCCTATTAAAATAGGTGCTATTTCGACCGCGCAAAGATAAAGAAAAAAATAGATTGGATTGAAGCCCTTCACACCCAGTGCCAGCAATCCTCCTTTGAATTGGCGCAAAATAAAGATGCATAAAAAGCAGAAAATTCCCGCGAAGGCAAGCCACTGCGTAATTGACCCGGGTCCAAACTGGAGTGCAAAAACAAATGGCAACATAACAGTTCCTGCCGTAACATTGTGATAGGCAATGCTATATCCAAATACTACAGCATTACCTCCAATTGGGAAAATGGCTTCCAACATCCACATTGCGATGTGCCGCACCCCATATAAGGATGTCAGGAAAAGTAAAATTTTAAAATAGGATGGCTTGGATAACCCCGGGAATTGAAAGATTTCCAGATGTACAATCAAATAAATGACCAAGGACATACTCTTCAAGGCCATGGCATACAAGAGGAACAATTGAAAATCCGAACTCAAATTTTTACTCCTCATTAACGTTTTCAAATAATTGCTGTTAACCACAGACCGAATCATCTTGAAATACCTACTCCTGTTGATTCCCAGACCAATCGCCAACAGGATCAAGCAGAAAAATGAAAACGTCACCGAGGTAGCATTGACACGGGATTCAGAGGGTTTGAAATCATCCTTTTTAGTCTCCTGGGATACTATTTCAGAAGAAGAGGTCGGTTTGACAGTCAGTTCAAAGGGATTCACTGTTTTCTTCAATGAATCATCATGCTGAATAACGGGTGTAACTGACGATACCGACGACGAATCGATTCCCGCCTTCTGAGAGTTTCGATAAATTTCAAAAGGATTGGAAGGCTGACCCAATACCGAATGACTATAACAGATCAGAATAAAAAGCAATCTCATCGCGATCAAAAATAACGCTATTCCGCAAGTATTGAACATCCTCTATAAATCTGAAATCATCGTTCCTGTTAATGCGTTGTTAAGTAGGTATATGGATAAAAACGATTAATTTATTCCAGGCAATTTTGCGTTATGCCAAGATATCTTATCATACGTTTGGCGGTTTTGGGTGCATTATCGGTCACGTGCATAATGATCATTCAAGGTATATGGCTCAGAAGATCTTATCATCTGAGAGACAGTGAGTTTCATCAGACTGTAACAATTTCCCTACTCAAGGTAGCCAATGACATCGCAGAATTTAATCAGTCCGAACTGCCCAAACATGACCTCATCCAACGACAGTCATCCAATTATTATGCTGTCAATATCAACGATGCCATAGATGCCAACATTCTCGAGGACTACCTCATCCGAGAATTCCAAAGAAATGCCCTCAATACGGATTTCGAGTATGCCGTTTACGACTGTGTAAATCGCGAGTTGGTCTATGGCAACTATTGTAAAATGACGGACCTGAAAGAAACAAAATCAACACAGGGAGAACTGCCGACATTTAGCGACCTAACTTACTATTTCGTAGTAAAATTTCCTTCCCGTACTGGTTTTCTTCTTAGTGGTATGCGGCAAAACCTGCTCTTTAGTCTTGCAGCTTTGCTCAGTCTAGCTTTTTTCATCTATGCCATGTGGGTTATCTTTCAACAAAGAAGGCTTTCCGAGTTGCAAAAAGATTTCATCAACAATATGACCCATGAGTTCAAAACACCCATCTCATCCATAAAAATTGCATCTGATTTTTTCAAACGAAATCCCTTAATAGCTGGCGACGATAAATTGCATAAATACGCAGAGATCATTTCCGATCAGAATGACCGGCTTAATGAACAGGTAGAAAAAGTCCTGAATCTCGCCAGACTCGAAAAAGACAATTTTAAGTTGAACAAAGAAAATTTTGAAGTTCACAAGGTACTTCGCGAAATTGTACAAGCCGAAAACCTGAGGATCCAGGAGTCCGGAAAAGGCAAAATTTGGGAAGAGTTTACAAAGGATAACATTGTCATTCATGCGGACAAGCTGCATTTCAGCAATGTGATTTATAACATCATCGACAATGCTTTGAAATATTGCAGGAATATCCCAGAATTGCACATTCGAACTCAACGTTCACAAAAAGACATCATATTGGATTTTATCGACAACGGCATTGGCATTCGACCTGAGGACACAGAGCATTTATTCAAGAAATTTTACCGTGTTTCTACTGGAAATGTGCACGATGTGAAGGGATTCGGACTCGGTTTGTACTATGTCAAAAATATTTGTAAAGCACATGGATGGGACATAACAGTTTCTTCTTACCCGGATACAGGTTCTACTTTCAGATTAAAAATACCAGCACTCCATGAACGCTAAAATATTATACGTCGAAGATGATGAAACCCTGGGTTTTGTAACATGCGACAGTCTGCGCAGTGAAGGATTTGATGTCGTGCATTGCAAAGATGGTTTCAAGGCCAAAAAGACTTTTCAGAAAGAAGTCTTCGACCTTTGTATCATTGATGTGATGTTGCCAAGAATGGATGGCTTCAGCCTTGCTGAATTCATTAGAGATGTCAATTCGCAAATACCCATCATTTTTGTTACAGCCAAGTCCTTAAAAGAAGATCGCATTTACGGTCTTACGATAGGTGCTGATGATTACATCACCAAGCCCTTTAGTATTGAAGAGTTGATTCTCAAGATTAATATTTTCCTCAAACGCAAGTATATCAATAACCCCGCTGAGAAAAACATCTATCAACTTGGTCAATACGAGTTTGACTTTTCCAATTTGACGCTTACCAGGAAAGGCCAAATTACAAAGCTCACGCAACGCGAGGGAGAACTTTTACGCTTATTGGCACAAAATAAAAGAGAGGTGCACAAGCGAAAAGATCTATTGGAAAAAATATGGGGAAAAGAAGATTATTTTTTAGGTCGCAGCATGGATGTTTTCATTAGCCGTCTTCGAAAACACCTTTCTGATGACCCACATGTGACCATAGAGAACATTCATGGCGTTGGTTTCAGACTGTTGGTCGAAGATGCCATCAGTTCCCCTCGGCAACCCTGAGCCTGGTACACAGAAATATGGATACGAGGCAAAAGAAAATTGAGACATAGGCTACAAAGTGGTACCGCTCGTAATATCCTTCTTCATTAATGTAAACGATCATTCCACTGAGCACAGAAGCCAGACCGACTGCCAGTTGCTGTAATGCCGACTTCATGCTCATAAAGCTCCCTCTAGTTTCCGATCCCACGGCAGCAGTAATGAGGGTATTGGCAGGTATCATTCGTCCACTGGCAAATATGAAGAACAGCGTTGTGAAAAGCAGTCCAAACCACAGACTCGATTGATCCATATGCGTAATGGCAATCGTTGGTATGAAAGAAAGAAATATGAAGATGGTGAAGATCCTGACCACGCCATACACATCTGTTAACCTGCCCACCAATGGTGAGCTGAAAACCATTGCAATTCCTCCAAATAAAAAGATATAGGTAACATCCATTTGGGTAAATCCCACATTCCTAATCATGAAAGGAGAAATGAAGGGAATGATCACGAAGTGACCCAATACAAGTACCATACCCAATACCAAGGCGTTGACTTGGTTTCGGTCATAGAATAGTGATTTTACCGTACTGGCCATTGAGGGTTTATGGTGCCAATCCCGCATGTGAATCCTGATACTAGGAAAAAAGAAAAGAATCAAAAGGGCAGTTATAGCCCCTATTGCACCGAGTCCGATAAACGGAACTCGCCAGCTATAGGAAGCAGCCAGGTACAATCCAAATGGCACCCCCAATGCGGAGGCGGCAGAAAAGGCCCCCATGAGAATTCCGATGGCAGCACCTCGCTCCTTGAATGCATAGAGATCTGCTACAATGGCAAAAGCCAATGCACCGATTACACCTCCAAACGATCCAGTGAAAAAACGCAGCAGAACAAGTAAAAAATAGGAGTCAGCGAATCCACAAAGCAGTGTTCCAACGACAAAGCCGGAGTAGAGTACAAGTAGAGCCTTCTTCCGGTCGAATCGATCCAACATCAGGAATGCTATCATGCTCGATCCAACAGCCCCAAACGCATAGGCCGATACGAGATAGGTATACTCGACGGCCGACAACCCAAATTGGGCAATAAAAATATCACCCAAAGGCATAATAAGCATGGAGTCAATGATGTGTGTGAAATTCACAAAAGCCAGCGCATATAACGCGAATTTTCGCGACACCGGCCTAATTTAAAGACATGGCGGGAATGAGGTGAACCGAATTGTGGAACATGAGCTCACTGTAATCGAAATCCATCAGTGGAGTCATGGGCAAAGAGTCGATCAGGCCAAGTAACTCACTCTCCGAATCCGCCAACATCAATGCCCACAAACGAGTTCTATCCAAAGAAAGCGAGTAAGAAAGCAATTTGCCATTCGTAAACAAATCATCAACCACTTCACGCTGCTCAGGAATCAAGTCGAGAAGATCATCGGTAAGAGGCTCCGGAATTGAAAACTCCACCATGTACTGTTTCAGAAACTGATTATGTTGTTCCATTTGCATTAAAATTCATCCTGAGACGAGTCTCAATCTGCGTTGGTGTAAATGTTCTGAAATTTAAACGAATTTCCAAATCAAAATTATCCGCCAGAAGGATATCTTTTACCTCAGAAAGTGAGCTAAATAGCCGCAACTCGCGCTTCTCATTCAAATCTATTCTATCCTGGTAAAATATTTCCTCGCGTTCTTCTGGATTTTCCCTGGAAATCATCCATATGGACACTTGGCGTACAATGCTAAAGTCCAGATCGACAAACGGTGCCGTTAATTCTGCCTTTGTAGGCACTATCTGGCCAATTTGTGATGCATCCAGGCTACCCATATAACTCCTTATTCTTGAAGGCACGGCCCGGATGATAAAATAATGGGTATCAAATGTATTTAGTCCCGCGGGGACAATAAAGTCGGTTTCTATTTCCATCTCGAACAATCGATCCCCACCTTCGGTACAAGACAACAGGGACATGGCTCCAACAAGTAATACCATGAGACGAAATCTTATACACTGTTGGATCATCATATTGGCACAACGCAGTTCGTTTTAGATATGTTTCGTTGGGTCTCCTTCTTTTGTATTTTTAACAGGAAAAGACATGCACCTGGCATGGTCAATGTTTTATACAATAAAGGAATATGGAAGTTTCGGCATCAAAGCGCAATAAGTCATCACGGAATAATTTCGTCAAATCATTGCTGGCAGACATGCGGGCATTGGAGCATATGCTCGATCACGCATGGTTTGAAAAGGATATCACCCGCATTGGTGCTGAACAGGAAATTGTCCTGATCGATAAGGACTCCTTCCGGCCTTCAACCCTTGCTATGCAGATTCTTGAGGAAAACAAAGAGGCTGCATGGTTGGTAAACGAGCTCGCTCAATTCAACCTGGAACTGAATTTGGCACCTCAAATCTTCGAAGGGAGTTGTCTTTCAATGATGCACCGCGAGTTGCAAAGCCACCTCGATGAGCTCAGAATATCTCTTCACAGACATAATATTGACTACCTGCTCACGGGAATTTTGCCGACGCTCAAGAAGTATCATCTTGATATGCATTATCTGACTCCCAAACCGAGGTATAAAGAGTTGATGAATGCCATTCACGGTGAACTCCGCAATACAAGTTTTGAACTGCGTCTTGTCGGTATTGACGAATTACTTGTGAGACACGATTCTCCCCTCCTCGAAGCCTGCAACACAAGTTTCCAAGTCCACCTGCAAGTGGCACCGGCAGAATTTGTGAATTACTACAATTGCGCACTGGTTATGGCGGCACCAAGCATTGCCATTTCGGCAAATTCTCCGATGGTTTTTGGAAAACGACTGTGGCACGAAACAAGGATCGCCTTGTTTCAGCAATCTATTGATACGCGTAAAACACTTGATCATATGCGACAATTGAGTCCACGGGTAATTCTTGGTGATCGGTGGTTAAAGGAGTCGGTACTCGAAATATTCCGCGAAGACATAGCTCGATTTCGCATTCTTTTACATGCTCAATCTGAAGAAGATTCGCAAAAGTTGATCAGGAATAAAATTGTGCCGAAACTCAAGTCGCTTCAATTGCACAACTCCACCGTTTATCGCTGGAACAGGCCTTGTTATGGTATCAGCGATACAGGCAAGCCTCATCTGAGAATAGAAAACCGGGTATTCCCATCCGGTCCTACCATACTGGATGAAATCTCCAATATGGCATTTTGGCTTGGTTGTATGCGCGGACTTTACGACAATTTTGGCGATATAACCAAACAGATCAATTTTGAGGACATCAGAGATAATTTTGGCAAATCTGCGCGTTTTGGAATCGACTCGAATTTCACCTGGTTTAAAGATTCGAAAATCAATGCAGGAGATCTCGTTCTAAAAGAATTATTGCCCTTGGCCAGGAAGGGATTAGAGTCTCAATCCATCAACTCAGGGGACATCGACCTATACCTGGGCATCATTGAAGAGCGAGCCAAGATGCATATGAACGGTGCCAGGTGGCAGCTGCGCAGTTATACTAAATTGTTGAAAGAGGCATCCAGTCCCGATGATGCCCTGACCACGCTGACAGCAGCCATATACGATCATCAAAATCGTCCCGATCACCCCATTACCAAGTGGCCTGAACCCAACCTAGAAGATCTGAAGGAGTACAAGACCAACGAACTCAGGGTGTCCGAGTTCATGCAAACCGATCTGTATACAGCTCACAAAAACGATTTGGTGGAACTCGTATCAGAGCTAATGCGTTGGCAAAAACTAAAATATATGTTGGTTGAAGATTCTCACGGGAATCTCGTTGGTTTGATCAGCTTAAGTGATCTCTTTGGTCGCATGATGGAGGAAAAAGAAAAAGCATCGCCCAAAGATCTTTTGGTCAGAGATGTCATGATCCCACAGCCCATTGTTGTCGGACCCGATGAAAAAATTAAAAAACCCGTAGAAATCATGAAAAAAAACGACATCGGTTGTCTACCTGTGGTTAAAGACAAGGAGCTTTTAGGGTTGGTTACCACGGATAACGTGATCAGCATAACAAACAGGATGATGAAAGAGCGATAGATTTCCCCTGCAGAACTAAACAATTTTAATCCTGGCTCTTTCAATAATATGACGGTATCTCTGATCGTGACTTGTGCTGGATTGAGATTTACGAAATATATTTGCAGATTTTACTAAACCTGTTTAACGCTTTTGCCTTATGCCATTTGACATTGAAATCATCCGGTCCTATTACAAATCGCTTGACAAGCGCATTCAGAAAATCAGGAAAACACTTGGTCGACCTTTGACGCTATCGGAAAAAATTCTTTATACCCACCTGCACGAAGATTCGCCGCTTCAAAAATACGACCGAGGAAAGGCTTATGTATTTTTTTCACCGGACAGGGTAGCACTGCAGGACGCTACGGCCCAAATGGCACTTTTGCAATTTATGATGGCAGGGAGAGACAAAGTCGCCGTTCCTTCCACAGTACATTGTGACCACCTTATTCAGGCAGAGGTCGGTGCGGCCGAGGACCTGAAAACGGCGATGACGGTCAATTCGGAAGTTTATAATTTCCTTGAAACTGTCAGTGACAAATATGGGTTGGGCTTTTGGAAACCCGGTGCAGGTATCATTCACCAGGTTGTGCTTGAAAACTATGCCTTTCCAGGAGGAATGATGATCGGTACAGACTCCCACACGCCCAATGCCGGTGGATTGGGTATGATAGCCATAGGAGTTGGTGGTGCCGATGCGGTAGATGTCATGGCCGGGATGGGTTGGGAGCTGAAAATGCCTAAACTCATAGGCGTCAAACTGACCGGTAATATGAACGGTTGGACATCGTCCAAGGACGTTATTCTCAAGGTGGCAGGAATTCTTACTGTAAAAGGAGGTACCGGTGCTATTGTGGAATATTTTGGTAGTGGAGCCAGAAGCCTGAGCTGTACAGGCAAAGGTACTATTTGCAACATGGGGGCCGAAATAGGTGCCACAACGTCAACATTTGGTTATGATGAATCTATGAGCAGGTATTTGAGGGCTACAGAAAGGGCAGAAATTGCAGATCTGGCAGATGCTGTCAAAGAACATCTCACGGGAGATGAGGCGTGTTATGCAAATCCCGAAAAATATTTTGACCAGGTGATTGAAATTGATCTGTCAACGCTTGAACCACATATCAATGGTCCCTATACACCGGACCTCGCATGGCCCATATCTGAATTCGCGGAAGCTGTCAGAAAGAACAAGTATCCCCAAAAGCTGGAAGTCGGTCTAATTGGTTCGTGCACCAACTCTTCCTATGAAGATCTTGACAGGGCTGCATCACTCGCCAGACAAGCCGTCACAAAAAAACTCAAAGTAAAATCGGAGTTTACGGTAACACCCGGCTCGGAACAGATTCGCTATACGGTGGCAAGAGATGGTCAGCTCAAGGCGTTTGAAGAAATGGGCGGAGTGGTGCTTGCCAATGCTTGTGGTCCCTGTATAGGTCAATGGGCCAGACATACAGAAGACCCGTCCCGGGCCAATTCGATCATTACTTCATTTAACCGCAATTTTTCCAAACGAAACGACGGAAATCCTCAAACCAGGGCCTTCGTCGCATCTCCTGAGATCGTAACAGCCATGGCAATTGCAGGTGATCTCACTTTCAATCCTTTAGAAGATTATCTGGTAAATGAAGACGGAGAAAAAGTAAAATTGGATCCACCGACCGGCATTGAGTTGCCCACCAAAGGATTCGAGGTGAAGGATCGTGGATTCAACCCTCCTGCAAAAGATGGTTCGGGGATCGAAGTGAAGATTGATCCCAGGTCGGACCGTTTGCAACTGCTCGAACCTTTCGAACCCATAACCCGTGATGAGCTGCAAAATATGCGGGTATTGCTTAAAGCCAAAGGGAAATGTACGACCGATCATATCTCCATGGCAGGACCTTGGTTGAAATACCGCGGCCACCTAGAAAACATTTCAAACAATTGTTTTATAGGTGCAATTAACTACTTCAACGACAAAGCCAACCAGGTAGCCAACTATGTCGATAATGACCAAAATGCGGAATTCATGGCTGTGCCCGATTCGGCCCGGAAGTACAAAGCCGCCGGAATTGGTACAGTAGTCTTCGGAGAAGAAAATTATGGTGAAGGTTCTTCAAGGGAGCATGCTGCCATGGAACCGCGTCATCTCGGCGTTAAAGCTGTCATTGTAAAGTCTTTTGCAAGAATTCATGAGACCAATTTGAAGAAACAAGGCATGCTTGCCCTTACCTTTATCAACCCCACCGACTATGACAAAATACGCCAGGATGATAAGGTTTCAATTGTGGGTTTTGGAGAAATGCAACCAGGCAAACCGCTTACCATAGAGTTACATCACAGCGATGGATCTGTGGATCGATTTGACGTCAGTCACACGTACAACAAAGCACAGATAAGTTGGGTCCGAGCAGGATCAGCCTTGAATAAGATCCGCAAGGAGTTGCTGCAATAAGTTTGATTTACAAGATTTTACATATTTAGATTTTCTAATAGTATCTTTAGGATATTCCTGCGTCACAATGAGGTACTATTTTTTTAACGAAAAACTCAAATATGTTTAAGGAATTCAGGGATTTTATCATGACCGGTAATGTCATTGACTTTGCTGTGGCGGTCATACTCGCTGGTGCAGTTGGCCTCGTGGTTAACAGTTTTGTAAATGACGTCGTAATGCCAATTGTGGGCATGGCCACCGGAGGAATGGATTTTGCCGACATGCGGTACATCCTCAAACCTGCAGAAATGGCTGCGGACGGCAGTGTCGCGGCGGACGAAGTCGCCATCCGCTGGGGGGCATGGGTAAACACCATTATCAACTTGATCATTGTAGGATTTGTATTGTTTATGATTGTCAAAGCCTACAACAAGACGAAAAAGCCTGCGGCAGAAGAAGGACCAGCCGGACCAACCCAGGAAGAGCTCCTGGCTGAAATTAGAGACTTGTTGAAAAAGTAAACACGGAAACAAATCACGATTCCAACCCCGCCACCTCAGCGGGGTTTTTTGTTTCTTTATTGGGTTTTACCAAATTGTTCGTGCCCTATGAAAAAGATTGAACACATCGGGATTGCTGTCGAGGACCTTGAAAGAAGCGAAGTTCTTTTTTCTCTACTACTCGGATCCCAGCCTTACAAGAGAGAAACCGTAGCGTCCGAAGGAGTCACCACTTCCTTCTTTCGTCTCGGACCCAACAAAATAGAACTCCTGTCTACAGACCACTCGGACAACGCCATCGGGAAATTTTTAAGTAAAAGGGGTGAAGGTATACATCACATAGCATTCGATGTGATGGACATCAAAACTGAAATTGAACGTCTCAAAAAACAAGGCTTTCAGGTACTTAGCGATCATCCATGGAAAGGTGCAGACAACAAGCTGGTCGTATTTTTGCATCCCAAATCGACCAACGGCGTACTCATCGAGCTGTGCCAGGAAATCATCTAGGCCTTGGAATTTCATGTCGTAGCCATTGCTATTTTGGGAGGTTTTGCTGCCGGCGTTATCAATACCCTTGCAGGCAATGGTTCAGCTATTACTCTTAGTATTCTAACCGAGATCATCGGCTTGCCAGGTAATATAGCCAATGCCACCAACAGGGTCGGCGTGCAGCTACAGGGACTGGCTTCGAGCACGGCTTTCCTGCGACATGGAAAAGGAATCAGAAAAGAAGCCAGATATCTCATATTTGTTGCTTCTATTGGTGCCATCCTGGGAGTCTGGGCTGCCATCAATGTTTCAAACGAACAATTTATTTCCGTCTTTAAGTACCTTTTAATATTCTTGCTTTTCGTCACATTCGTCAATCCAAAGAAATGGCTGGTAAAGACGAGCGACGCGGCAAAAATTCATCCCTGGATTGCTGTTCCTTCCTTTCTTATATTAGGTTTTTATGGCGGTTTCATTCAAATGGGAATGGGTGTCGTCTTCCTAGTGGTAACGGTTTTGGTGATGCGATTCAACATGATTGATGCCAATGCACTGAAAACATACATCGTCACCATCTACACCATTGTTGTTTTGGCCATATTCGAATGGAGAGGATTGATCCAATGGGAGGTAGGGTTGATTATAGCCATAGGTCAAATGGCAGGAGGGTACCTCACCGGGGAATTTGCATCACGCAGTGAAAAAGCTGAATTGTGGGCTTATCGAGTCTTGGTCCTTGTCATCATCTGGGCGATACTTAGCACATTCAAACTGATATAGACAATCTTTCGCGCGTAATAAAATGAGGAAGCCGACGGCTTCCTCGGAAATAGGAATAATCAGGCAGCGTCGGCCTTGCTCATTTTGACGAATTCATTGACGACGATTTCAGTGATGTACTTACTGTTCCCTTCGCTGTCTTCATATTTGCGATGTACCAGTTTTCCATGCACGGCCACTTCGTCCCCTTTCTTCAACAGAGAATCCATCAATTCGGCCGTTTTCCCCCATGCGACCAGGTTATGGCATTGCGTCTCCTGAATCTTTTCACCCTTGTTGTTTTTATAAAACTCGTTGGTGGCAATGGGTCCCCGGACCATCTTGTTTCCGTTTTCAATTGTTTTGAAATCGAGATCTTTCCCAAGATTTCCGATTAGCTGAACCTGATTTCTGAACGTACTCATATTTGTGAGATTTGTGTCATGCCATAGGCCTGACGGGTAATACAAAAATCCGTCCCATAGCAATGGGACTTTATACAGGTTCAAGATAGGGGTGCCACAAGGAAAATGACTTAGACTAAACGGCTGTAAACGATTATAGCCGAATAGATAATGATGTCTTTGCTCGATATCTCAATTTCGCTGCATGCTATGCATCATAGTTAAGCGGAGACTACGTTAAAAAAAAGGCCGTCCTGAACAGAACATACGCTACCTTTAGCCATTAGCAATTAATGCTTCGAACCAACCTGTTGGGGCCTGATCCCGAACATGAATAAAGCGTATTATGAGCCTCCAATCTCCACCGGTCGATATCCTCCTTTAGTCCGGAAATAAAAGATCAACAAGAGGTAGCATACCAGCATAATGATGGGCAGTACAGCTACTCTGCTTAGCGCAAGTTTTTTGGCAACTTCTTGTTTTTCGTTGATTACCGTCTTATCGGACTCCGGTGCCGCATCCACCTTTGCCGTATTAAGACTGTTGTATTTGCCGATGATTGCAGTTTTTTCATCTGTTACATAGGTCTCAGTTAAACTTGTATTATTGGATTCATCGTAAGCCACAAGTTCGCTTTCTATGGCCTTATCCTGGACAAATCCCATGATTGGAGCACCTACAGTCCCGATGGCCAGCATCCCGACGCC
>JBFKOL010000057.1:0-16812 GCA_041628815.1 Saprospiraceae bacterium
GAGAAGAAGTCAAAGGAGATGTGGCAAGGTCTATTTTTTATTTCTATACCATGTATCAAGAAGAAGCGCTGGAAGCTGATCCGGAGTTTTTTGAAAACATGCGTGAGGTGCTTTGCCAATGGCATAAAATGGACCCCGCAGACAGTATCGAATATCAAAGAAACCTCTTAAAGGCAAAATATCAACAGGGCAAATCGAACCCATTCATACTTGATTGCAGCCTGGCCAACAGGTTATACTGCACAGACATTTCTTCAGAATGTGTCGACCTCATCACTGCCGTCAATGAACCATTCAGACTTCAAAAGCCCTTTAAACCCAAGGTGAGGGTCATACCCAACCCCAATACAGGTAAGTTCATCATGGACATTACAGACACCCCTCCAGGCCCTTACCACCTGAAGGTATTTGACGTCGAAGGACGGTTGATCTATAGTATGCGCGAAAGACTCGACTTCTATAACACCGTGAATATCTGGAATAACCGTCCTGGCATTTATTTCCTGCACCTCGTCAATGAACAAAGTGGTAAAAAATATTCCGGATCCTTTCAGATAACAGGGTGAGTAAAACGTTGTCAGGGATGAATGACTACACGGATCTTACTGTCCGTGGCCCAATCAGTCACGATCCTTGGGTTGTATGCCTGTTTTTATCTTCTGAAGAAAACGTGACGCCCGGTGAGAACAATGGCACTTCAGATCGAACACGAAAATATGTATTACATGCCTGCGATTTCTTGGTATCCAAAAAATCCAAGAACAAGCCTGATGGTCATAGGATTATAGACAAAGTTGCCGAAAACACCGGGATGCATATCTCCTCAAGTGATGTCAGCATTGTTTTTAGAAGAGACACCTTGGACTTTTATCCGCTTTACTACGTTTGTTCGGATTCGTGCATCGCTTTTTCCAGGTCAATTAAAAGTCTGCTGCCTTTTGTCTCTGTCAGGAGGTTATCTCACGAAGGGCTGACGGACTGGTTGATACTTCAAAATGCCGGTCACAGACCTTATACCCTTTTCGATGGCATCCGTACCTTGCGACAAGGCGAAGAGATGCGCATCCTGCCAGGGAAAAAGGCATCATACGAGGTCGAATGGGTCGCAAATAACGAAAGACCATCGCTGTTCGGAAATGTTGAAGACCTGGCAAAATCCCTTGAAGGCCTTTTGTTAAAATCTATAGCGTCGGCGGCCGTGGAACACCAAGTCCGTGGTTTGATGAGTGGCGGTCTAGACAGCACACTGCTTCAAGCCCTGGCTTCAAAAAAACAGTGGGTTCGACAAGAAGCAATTACGGCTTCATTCGACCTTCCCGGTTTCGATGAAACAGCGGGCATCCAGGCCATGGCACAGGCTTTCAAAAAACTTCAAATCCACAGGTGTTCCATAAGATCACCGGAATTTGCCAAAGACATTGAGGACCTACATTTTTGCCTGGAAACACCCACCTGGTCCTGTGGCAGCTACATACAGTATGCATTGTACCGACAAGCACACTCCATGGGGTGGGAAATCGTTCTGGATGGTACGGGAGCCGACGCTCTTTTCGCCGGTCATCTTCCGCACAAGGACCAGTATACGATGCACTTGATAAAGACAGGTCAAATCCTGGCATTTTCCCGGCAACTTCACTTACGAGAATTAAAAAGGATTGCCAAAAGCTTTGCCAAGTATTGCCTTTTTCCTCGTTTGAACCGCCATCTTCGCGAGAAGTTATCGAGATGGTACTGGCACGATTTGAGGTACATCAAACGCGATTTTCTGCATGCATATTTTGATGAAGTCGACGTCGGAATCAAACCCTTCTGTGGAGAACCCACCAGTATGATGGATGCTGCACTTCTGCGAGGAGATACAGCTCACTTGAGGCAATTTCCATTCAAGTGTGCCAGTCATTTTAAAATGAAGTCTTACGCTCCTTTTATCGATGAACAGACCGTGGTACAGATTGCACGTTCCATTCCTGTGACAGAACTGTTCGGGGATGGAATGCCTAAATCATTTTTACGCCAGTATTTCGGAAAATTCCTTCCGGCTGCCTTAATAGCAAAAAGGGATAAGAATCCAATGAGAAGTCCCAATAACGAATGGATTACGATGTATAAAAAAGAGTGGCAGCCCTATATATTCGATTCTGGTCTTTCAACGATTTTTCATCTCGATCTACTCGAAAAGGATTACGATCATTTTTTCACTATTTCAGGACAGCCAGAGACTTATAGACATTTCAAATTCTTCAGTCTTGGGGTTTGGAAGACGGTGTTTGGTGTGGTTTGACTGCAAGGGCTGTGCCAATGTGATGAACACTTCCTTCAGTAGCCAAGTATGAATGCTCAAATACAGACCTGGCCTCTTCTAACAGTGGCTGCAGGTCTTTGTACCTGCTGGAATAATGACCGATTAAAAGTGACTTCACCCTTCCCAAACTGGCAATTTCGGCAGCTTCATAAGCCGTACTATGCATGCGTTCTCTTGCTTTTTTTGCCAAGTCATGCAAATAGGTAGCCTCATGATACATCAGGTCACACCCCTGTATATAAGGTATAATGGTCTTTGTAAACATGGTGTCAGAACAATATACGAAGGACCTTCGGTTAGCTGGGGGCAAGACCAACTGACCGTTGGTTATGACCTGACCATTCCGGAGGAGATCTCCTCCGGATTTCACCTCTTGAATTTCTGCGAAGCTCATTGACCATTTTTCTATCGCTTCTGGCCTGATATTAAGAGGCTTATGCTTTTCGACAAATTTGTATGCATAAGTGGGCATTCGGTGAACAAGAGGAAAAGCAAAAACTTCAAGGAGTGGTAGATCTAGTATTTTGCGATATTGTTTTCCCTGGATTTCTTCGAAAACCAGTTCAAAGCTGAGCCTGGCCCTGGTACTGTCGATAATGTGATTGACAAATTGACTCAGGCCAGCTGGCCCATAAAGGTAAAGTGGTCGTGTGCGGTTGTTTAAATTGTAGGAATTGATAAATCCAGGTAAGCCAAAAATGTGATCTCCATGTAAATGTGATATGAAGACGTGATCAATTCTGGACCTCCTGATTCCAAATTCCGACATTTTGATTTGGGCCCCTTCTCCGCAATCAATAAGGAACAATGTCTCGTGATGATTGAGGACAAATGATGATGGAAACCTGCCAGGCATGGGAGTGGCAGAATTGGCTCCCAGTACGGTCAAGGCAAAGCGCATCGGCCTATTCTTCCTCTGATTCGGATAATTCCTTTTGCAATTCTTCCATCATGACGTATTCTTCACTTTCCTGTAATGTTGGAACAATCGTTAAGATGGTCTCAAGCCTCGATATCTCAATCAATTTCTTGACAGCAGGATGTACTACATTGGTAATTACGAAAGCGCCGTAATTGTTCCAAAGCCTGTTTGCTGTCAGTATGGCACTTAAACCGGAAGAATCGACATACTTTACTTCCGACATGTCAAAAATTAAATTTTTCACCCCTTCATTCCTTAAGAACACAAATTCGCTCTTCAAGTCTGGCGCCAATATGGAATTGAGATTTTCGTCTTCAAGTTTGATGATGGAGTAACGATCCTTTTTGTCCAAACTGATTTTCATAGGGTTTACTTGTTATGGTGCTTGTATGCATATTAGACGCCGGCAAATATAGGATATTGTGCAAGGTTATCATGAGTTTTAAAAGCATTTCGATATCCGTCTTGTCAAATGTTTCTCATACCACCGGCATTTTTATACACAATTATATATTATTATTATATTTAATGTATAAAATATTGATATCTGCCGTTGGTGTGGGGATAGATATCGGTGGCTGTCCTACCCATTCGCACATTATTAACCTGACAAAAGAGCACTTTTAACGCAATGGCACGTTTTTGTTAGTACATTAACGAACTGATAACAAAATCCCAACATACTTTTGTGCGAATGGATAGATTTAATGTTATAATTGTCAGAGGGAGGAGTAAGACTTAGAGTAAAACTATAAAACCAAAGTCTGGGATAAATTGTTGATAGATTAAAGGATGAAAATTTAGGAAAGAAACCAGTTACAGATTTATGAACAGGAAATTCTCACCGAAAGTTAAGAAGATCATATCCCTCAGCCGGGATGAAGCCCTGCGATTAGGCCACGACTATATCGGTACAGAACACTTGCTGCTGGGCATGCTAAAAGAAAAAGATAACATGGCCATAAAGGTTCTGTCTTCTCTTGAGCTCGACCTAGACCAATTGAAGTACCGGGTTGAAGAGGCGACTAAAGCCAATAAAGCAGAAAGTACCGATCTTAATGTCGGCAACATTCCCCTGAACAAGCACGCGGAAAAAGTCCTGAAGGTGACCTTCTTGGAGTCTAAACTTTTCAAAAACGACGAGATCAATCCGGAGCACCTCATGTTATCTATCCTGAAGCATAAAGAAAACCTGGCCTCACGTATACTCGATCATTTCGAAGTCGACTACGAGTCCTACAAATCAGAACTTGAATACGTAACTCAAGAACAAAACGGCAATTTCGAATACATCCAGGATTCTTCGACGGATTCTGACATGCCCATAGAGGACGAAAGCGGCGGGTCCTATTCAACCAGGACGGGCCGGAGGTCAGGCACCAAGTCGAGGACACCAGTCCTGGATAATTTTGGTCGCGATGTTACGCGACTTGCCGAAGAAGGTAAACTTGATCCTATCATCGGTCGTGAAAACGAAATCGAAAGGGTATCTCAAATATTGAGCAGGAGAAAGAAAAACAATCCAATTTTAATTGGAGAACCTGGCGTTGGCAAAACAGCCATTGTCGAGGGTCTTGCTTTGCGGATCAATCAGAAAAAGGTGAGCAGAACCTTGTACGACAAGCGCATAGTGATGCTTGACCTGGCTGCCTTGGTAGCAGGCACAAAATACCGCGGTCAGTTTGAGGAGAGAATGAAAGCCATCATGAACGAACTTGAGAAATCGCGGGATGTCATACTCTTCATAGATGAAATACACACCATTATCGGTGCAGGAGGATCTACCGGATCGCTCGATGCTTCGAATATATTTAAACCTGCCCTAGCCAGGGGTGAATTGCAGTGCATCGGTGCATCGACGCTGGATGAATATCGTCAGTACATTGAAAAAGACGGGGCTCTTGATCGTCGTTTTCAAAAGGTAATGGTTGATCCACCGAATATCGATGAAGCTATCCATATCCTCGACAATATCAAGTCTAAATATGAAGACTTTCACAATGTAGATTATACTGAAGAAGCTATAAAGGCCTGTGTATTTTTGAGCGACCGCTATATCAGTGATCGCCATCTACCCGACAAGGCGATCGATATCCTCGATGAGGTAGGTGCTCGAACACATTTGAAAAATATCCACGTGCCTAAATACATAGAGGATCTCGAAGCACAAATTGAAGAAATACGAGATCATAAAAACCAGGCAGTAAAGAACCAGCAGTATGAAAAGGCGGCTGATCTGAGAGATCACGAGAGTAAACTGTTCAAAAAGCTAGAACAAGCGAAAAAAGAGTGGGAAGAAGAAGCCAAATCTAAGCGTCATCCCGTAGACGAGGAGGATATAGCCGAAATCGTCTCTATGATGACTGGAATTCCCGTAAGAAGGGTAGCACAAAACGAAAGCAACAAACTCGTAGGAATGGTTGACGATCTCAAAAAAGAGATCATAGGCCAGGACGAGGCAATCGTGAAAGTTACCAAGGCCATTCAACGAAATCGGGTAGGATTGAAAGATCCTTCCAAACCCATTGGGTCGTTCATTTTCCTTGGCCCTACCGGTGTCGGAAAAACCGAATTGGCAAAGGCATTGGCTCGTTATCTGTTTGACACCGAAGATGCGCTCATCCGCATTGACATGAGCGAGTATATGGAGAAATTTTCCATCAGCCGACTGATCGGCGCTCCTCCAGGATACGTAGGCTATGAAGAGGGAGGTCAGCTGACCGAAAAAGTGCGAAGAAAGCCTTATTCGGTAATCTTGCTCGATGAAATCGAAAAAGCACACCCTGATATCTACAATATATTGTTACAGGTATTGGATGATGGACAATTGACCGATGGTCTGGGCAGAAAGGTGGACTTCAAGAATACCTTGATCATTATGACATCGAATATCGGTGTTAAAAAGCTCAAAGATTTTGGCCAGGGAGTTGGCTTTGCCACCAGTGCCCGGGTCGAAGGTGCCAACGAACACGCCAAGAATATCATCGAAAACTCTCTGAAAAGAACTTTCTCTCCAGAATTCCTGAACAGGATCGACGACGTGGTCATTTTCAATTCACTCGACAAAGAAAATATCCTCGAAATCGTGGAACTCGCCCTTGAGCAACTTCAGACAAGACTCGCACAAATGAGTTATACCGTGAAATTGTCAAAAGCGGCCAAGGAATTTCTGGCAGAAAAGGGATATGATCCCAAATACGGTGCAAGGCCGTTACACCGGGCTATACAGAAATACATCGAAGACCCATTGGCAGAGAAAATTCTGAGCCTGGGATCCAAGCAAGGATATCAGTTTAAAGTAGGATATTCCAAAGGAAAGGATGAACTCAACATCTCAGAGGTCAATAGCGAGAAGGAATCTGAAGCTTTAAAGGAATAAATACTTTATTCATATTTCCCTATTTTAACGATAAACTAAGAACTTTATCGCGGAACCATTTGGTGCCGTTGACTATTATTAAATAAATAAAAACATTTGAGGAGAAGAAAAAGAACAAGTTACAAAAAACCAGTTGAGCCCCAATTTAGAATCAACCGCAGGATCGATGCACCAGAGATCCGCCTGGTTGGGGATAATCTTGATGAAGTATCTCAAGTAGCAGGTCAAACAATCACACCCGACATCTATCAAACGAGACAAGCTGCCAAATGGGCTGCAGAAATGGGCCTCGATCTTGTCGAAATAAGCCCTAATGCCGAGCCACCTGTTTGCAAGATCATTGACTACAAGAAGTTTCTTTACGCTAGGAAAAAGAAACAGAAAGAGCTCAAAGCCAAGACGGTAAAAACGGTAGTTAAAGAGATTCGTTTCGGTCCGAATACAGATGATCACGACTTTGAATTTAAGTTGAGGCACGCTAAAAAGTTTCTTGAAGATGGCGCCAAGGTTAAAGCCTATGTTCATTTCCGGGGGCGTTCCATCGTCTTTAAAGAACGCGGGGAACTGCTTTTGCTCAAATTCATCAAAGAGTTGGATGAATACGGAAGCGCTGAAAATTTGCCAAAACTCGAAGGCAGACGAATGAACGTGATCATCGGTCCTAGCAAGAAAAAGAAGTAAGACGACGCATTATTCAGATTCTTTTGGTAGTCTTTGAGAGCCTCTATCGGGCTATCAGGTCAGATTTGTGACGGAGCAAATATTACCTGAAGTGGACTGCCTTCACCGGTGTTATTTGTGTCACCAATGTACTGGGTAAGACAAGGAATAAAAGGATGACCACAATGCTTCCTACATTGATGAGTAAAATCACCGGAATATTGAATTCTATCGGTACCGTGGATAGGTAATAATCCTGTTCGCGTAGTTTAAATATCCCCGTATATCTCTGTATCAGGCAAAGAGTGATGGCCAGCATGTTACCGATGACCAATCCTCTTCCTATGATCACCCCGGCATTGTAAAGAAAGATCCTGCGGATGGACCAATTGGTGGCACCCATTGTTTTCAGTATGCCGATCATCTGAACACGTTCCAGTACGAAAATCAATAAAGCCGTGACCATGTTGATAACTGCCACAAGGATCATTAAAATATATATCACGCGTTCATTGATGTTTTGAAGATCCAGCCATTCAAAAATTTGAAAAAACTTGGACCTAATGGACTGTGTAGTAAGATGTCCCAATTCACCGGTCAGTTCTTCAAAATATATGTAGTCGTTCAAAATGGCAAGATCATCGAGGTCATCAATATATACTTCGTATCCACTGATCATATCCGCTTCCCACTCCAGAATATCCTGAAGTATCCTCATGTCCACAAGCGCAAATCGCTGATCGTATTCTTCCAGGCCTGTCTTGTAAATACCGCTTATCGTAAACGCTCGCTTGATCTGTTCACCTTCCAATATGAAATGCAGGATTACACGTTGACCCACTTCAAAGTTCATTCTCTTTGCGGTTTGTTCGGATATCACCAGGTCCCTGGACGCATTGTCGGCCTCAAAGGATATGAATTTACCCTCCCTGATGAACTCAGCAATCCTCTCCACATCAAAATCCCGCCTGATTCCTTTAAGCAACAATCCTTCAAAATTGGTTTGAGAAGATACAATTCCGGGAACGATGATGAATGGTTCTACGGCGCTAACTCCGCCTTTGGATGTTTGAATGGAGCCAATATCTGGCTTCATGAAGCCTCTCACTTGGTGGGTTACTTTGTCCATTTTCAGGAGCCTGTCCACCAGATCTTCTCGGTCCTCGATGGGTATCAGTTCAAATGTATCAGTCGAGTTGCCATCGGTGATATGAATATGTCCCCAAAAACTGAACACCTTAGAGGATATCTGATTCTTGAAGCCCGTAATGACCGAAGAGGTCATAATCATCACAACGACCGATAAGGCAACCGCTACCACCGCTACGCGTATGATCATGGCAGAGAATTTCTTCTCACCAGATACCCCGATGCGATATGCTATGAATCTTTCAAAATTCATTTCGGTCAGTCAAAGATACGCGGATTAAAACAGATCAAAATTCTACTTTTGCACAAAACGGTCACCGATGGAATTTATTGACGAATTGAGGTGGAGAGGAATGCTGCATGACATGACACCAGGCGCTGAAGTAGAACTGGCTGCAGGAATGAGTACAGGATACATCGGATTTGATCCAACGGCTCCGTCATTGACCATTGGTAATTATGTCCAAATCATGTTGCTTTCATTCTGGCAAAAATCAGGACACCGGCCTATATTCCTTCTTGGCGGCGCTACGGGAAGCATTGGGGACCCATCGGGAAAAGACCAGGAACGACAACTGAAAAGTTTTGAGGAATTGAATCATAACCTTGAATTTCAAACCCTTCAAGCGCGTAAGTTTCTCAACTTCGAAAGCGGAAAAAACAAGGCACTCCTGATCAACAACATCGATTTTTATAAGGACATGAATGTGCTCGATTTCCTGCGGGATGTCGGAAAAAATCTTACCATAAACTATATGCTGGGCAAGGAAGCAGTAAAGAAGCGCTTAGATATCGGTCTGTCCTTTACAGAATTCAGTTATCAATTACTGCAGGCTTATGACTTTCTTTGTTTGTACAAGAGTCACGATTGTCATTTTCAGATGGGCGGCTCGGATCAATGGGGAAATATCACATCAGGTACGGAATTCATCCGAAGAAACATCCCAGGAGCCAAGGCTTATGCCATTACTTCTCCACTGCTGACAAAGAGTGATGGAAAGAAGTTTGGTAAATCGGAAGAAGGAAACATTTGGCTGGATCCCGAACTAACCAGTCCTTACAAGTTTTTCCAGTTTTGGATCAATGCTGATGATGCCGATATCGGGCAGTTTTTAAGATTTTTCAGTTTCAGGTCACGGGAAGAGATCGAAACGCTTGAGAAAGATTATACGGACGACCCAAGGTTCCTTAAGAAGTTACTTGCTGAAGAACTGACCATCCGCATCCATTCGAAAGAAGATTACAGAGCCGTCGTGAATGTATCTGAAATTCTTTTCAACAAGCACTTTTCCAAGGAAAGTCTGTACGAACTGGATGAGCAATCGGTTGCTGCCATCGCCAAGGAAATACCAAGTAGACAACTTGATCCTTCATACTTGAAAAGTGGGGTTAATATCGTCGATTTGCTCGCAGATCTGACTGCAATTTCATCCAGCAAAGGAGAGGCAAGGCGAGCCATCAAAAATAATGCGATAGCAGTAAATAAAGAAAAAATATCTTCTTATGAGCACCTGGTAGATATCAATGATTTGGTAAATCACCGGTTTATCCTAATTGAGAATGGGAAAAAAAAGAAGTATATCCTGACGGTTTGACGGATATTTAACCTCACTTTAACGCCAAAGCCCCATCGGTCGGTATATTCTCTTAAATGTCAGGGTTCAATTGGTATTTTTTTAAGAGGATTTCATCGAGAAAAAACCTCCATTCATGGATTCCCGGGTTTATTGTACGGACAGGCGTGTAACTTCTCCCGATTAGGTCCGTTTTTACCATACAGACGGACGAAAAACAACCTATTCTTTAACCCTGTAAACTTCAAAAAATGAATTTCAAAAAGAATCTGTTTGTTTTCGCACTTATGGCTGCCTTTGCCATGCCATCTTTTGCCAACCTCCATGCAGAAACCACGAAAAAGCCAACGAAGACTGTGTCAAAGGAAATTAAGGAAATGATCCAGGATCTGAACCTGGATATTCAAAAACTGCACAACGAAACCATAAAGCTCAAGTTCATGGTCAATGAAAATGGAGAATTAATCGTTATCAGCACCGAAGAATCCAAGCTCGACAAAACGTTGAAGGCTGCGTTGAACTATAAAAAAGTCGATAGTGAAGGATTAACTCCGTACCATCCTTACATCGTGCCCATCAAGTTTGAGCTTACGTGATTTCGAGGTAATGTCGTCATCATTGCCACATCAATAATATCTTGATGTGGCATTTTTATTTGATGTCCGTTCCCTCGGCAAGAGGCACAAAATCCAAAGAAACAGAGTTGATGCAATATCGCAATCCCGTTGGCTTGGGACCATCCTCAAATACGTGTCCCAAATGCCCATCGCACCGGGCACAAAGCACCTCTGTTCGTTTATAGCCAATTTTGTAGTCGTAATCTTCCAAGATGAATTCTTTTTTGATAGGCTGGTAGAAGCTTGGCCATCCCGTACCGGAACGAAACTTCGTACCCGATTCAAACAAGGGTAATCCACAAGCTTTACAGGTGTAGACACCATATTTCTTGTTGTCCCACCAGGCCCCGGTGAAGGCCCTCTCTGTCCCAGCTTCACGAAGTACGTAATACTCCATATCACTTAACTGTGCCTTCCATTCCTCTTCAGTCTTTTCTACCTTTTCTATTTTCTCGGGCAAGTGGATATCTGCCGTAATCTCTGTCGCCTTCACATCTCGCTGGGAGGTGACAGTACACTTCACCAGGATCAAAAAGCTCAATAAAATGGTATACCTCATAGTATTTCTTTGTGTGATTATAAGATTACTATTCCTCACCCCTGAGTCGGCGGTCCTGTTTCTCAGCAATTTCTACAATTTTTCGCATTGCCCGCAAGAAAATGAGAAACAACACATAACCCATTGAAAAAACAATATAAATCCACGCAAAAGATTTGGCTTCGAACACCGTCATGCCTGAGAACAGTGAGGCAATGGCTCCACCGACAACGACAACAACTACATAGGCAGATATTGATCGGCCCCAGTATTTATTGGGATCTGTCGCTCCCAAACTGAGAACACTCGAGCCCACGGCATACAACAAAGTGAGCGAGGCCGATACGGTCCACGGGAAATAGGATGCCACCGTAAATACGGCCATTTTGTCGAAGACCCAACTAAAGAAACAGAATAGCAAAATGGCACCGACGACCACACCAGCCTGCCAGAATGGATCGATGTCCAACTCGAAGATACCGTTCTTCTTTTGCTGCATAAGTGTCTAACAAAAGCTTTGAAAATTGGTTGCAGTAACTATCCGGTCTCTGCCGGTTGACCCATCAGATCGTATTCGGTGGCATCTGTTATTTGCAACTGGCAAAAGTCTCCAAGCCTTAGATAATTACTTCGGGCATCTACCAAGACTTCATTGTCAACTTCAGGCGAATCGAATTCAGTCCTGCCATAATAATATCCACCTTCCTTTCGGTCTATGAGTACTTTCATCTCTTTACCCACCAATGACTCGTTGTATCGCAAAGATATCTCGCGTTGAATTTCCATCAGCCGTGAAGCACGCGAAGCTTTTACTTCGGGGGGGACATCGTCTATGAACTTATGAGCTGTCGTGTTTTCCTCATGTGAGTATTGAAAAACACCCATGCGTTCAAAGCGGTGCTTGCTTACGAATTCACAAAGTTGGCTAAAGTCCGCCTCCGTTTCTCCGGGAAAACCGACGAGAAAAGTGGTGCGCAATGCGATTCCCGGAACTTCATTTCTCACAGAAGCGACCAACTTCTCTAACTCCGACCTATCGATCTGCCTTCGCATACTTGTGAGCATGCGGTCTGAGGCGTGCTGAATAGGCATATCGAGGTAGTTGCAGATTTTTTCCTCACTTTTGATAACATCCAGCACTTCCATAGGAAATTTTGAGGGATAGGCATAGTGCAACCTAATCCATTCTATTCCTTCTACACCCGACAATGCTTTGAGTAAATCGGCCAGCCGTCTTTTCTTGTAAATGTCCAACCCGTAATAGGTGAGTTCCTGTGCAATCAGCATAATCTCCCTGACCCCGCTTTTAGCGAGATGCCTGGTCTCCACCACCAGTGATTCAATCGTTCTAGAACGGTGTTTTCCCCTCATAATCGGGATGGCGCAAAAAGAACAGGTCCTATTGCAGCCTTCGCTGATTTTCAGGTAAGCGTAGTGCGGCAAGGTGGCAATGCGCCGCTCTCCTATCAACTCATGTTTATAGTCTGCATTGAAACGTGCCAGTAGTGCCGGGAGATCCATGGTTCCGAAATAAGCGTCCACTTCAGGAATTTCTTTTTCCAGATCCTCCTTGTACCGTTGAGACAAACAGCCCGTCACGTACACCTTTTTGATCTCTCCCGCTTTTTTGCGCTCTACATTGTGCAGGATTGCATCGATGGATTCTTCCTTGGCAAGGTCAATGAATCCGCATGTATTGATCACGACAATATCGGCCACTTCATTCCCCTCCGAGTGGAAAGCATCGATCGCATTACCCTTGAGCTGCGTGACAATCTGTTCTGAATCGACCGTGTTCTTTGAACACCCAAGCGTTATGACTTCTACTTTTTCAGCTTTAGACCTCGTCCTCATAAGGTGCAAAGATACTGGCGGACCTGATCTTTCGTTGTTTTTTTATCAATAAGCTCATCATGAAAGGCTTCGTGCTGATCATCTTTATTTGTTCCATTCAGTGGTGTAGCGCCCAGGTTGGTATCAGGGCGTACTATAATTTGAGCAACCATGCGGTGTGGTCTGAGAGCTTGTCACAGGTGAGTGGTCTCAATGAAGCTGGTATTCATGAACGTAGCTATCATTTTGGAGTGGATTATTGGCTGCGGTTCCCCAACTTACGGTGGGAGTTTATGCCGGAAATCTCATATGAATTCTCGGATAATACAATAACCACTACTACAGGACAGAACAATTATAACCTAAAGCTTTATGGTCTACAACTGAATAGCCATATCTACCCCTTCGACTTCTACGGAGATTGTGAATGTCCTACTTTTTCAAAGCAGGGAGCCCTCCTGAAAAAAGGATTTTTTACAGCCGTCGGAGGTGGATTGGACTATTATTCCCATGACTGGCAAGTACAGGGTGCGCTTTTTGAAGACAATGGAACATCCCTCTCTTTACATGTAGGAGTCGGGCTAGACGTCGGTATCAGCGATCTGCTCACCCTTACGCCAATAATTTCCTATAAATGGACTCCTTCGATGTCATGGGAAGGTCTTTCAGCTTCTCACAACCTGGATCTTCCGACAAATCCTACGAGTTCAGGTGCATGGCAACAATGGCGGCTGGGAATTCGTATTGGATTGAGAGCCGACTATCGAAAGTAAAAGACTCAAAGGCGATCAAGGAATGGCCCTGCAAAATGCCAGATGACAATGCCGCCACATACTGCCACATTCAGCGAATGCTTTGTCCCATACTGCATGATTTCTACACATTGATGGAGCATTTCAATAGCTGACACTGAAAGACCATCGACTTCATTTCCAAATACAAGAGCGTATTTCTTTTTTGGGTCTACAACATAGCGTCTTACTGGAATGGAAACGTCGGTTTGCTCTACCCCGATGACTTCATGCGTCCTTTGGAAAGTCCGGATTGCTTCAGTGACCTCCTCTACATATTCCCATTCAACTGAGAGCGAAGCCCCAATGGCGGTTTTCAGTATCTCCCTGTGTGGTGGTGCAGGTGTAATTCCTGTTAAGATAATCCGGTCTATGCGGAAAGCATCAGCTGTCCTGAAAAAAGCCCCTACATTAGCTCCGGACCTGATGTTGTCAAGGATGACGACAACAGGTATTTTAATTACTTTACTGTACTCGGAAGGAGACAGCCTGCCAAGTTCATCTAATTTTAGTTTACGCATCATTGCAGATTGTTCCGATATGGCACGATACCGGAGACAAAATTCAGATTCAGGAATTACCGCGATGTGAAGATACCGGCACCTTCTCCATTTTGAATTGTAACGCCGCCCGTACGAAATAAACGAATAACGGATGAGGCTGCTCAACCCTGCTTTTTAACTCTGGGTGATACTGAACACCGATAAAAAATGGATGGTCGGGGATTTCTACGATCTCTACCAGATCAGTTTCAGGGTTTACACCTGAGGCTACCATGCCGTTTCTTTCCATATCGTCCAGGTAGCGATTGTTGAATTCATAACGGTGTCGGTGGCGCTCGAAAATCTCATCTTTCCCGTAAACTTCATGTGCCAAGGTGCCCTGCTTCAAGTGGCAGCGATAGGCGCCCAATCTCATCGTTCCGCCCTTTTGGCTGATTTTTTTTTGCTCGGGCATCAAATCGATCACCGGATGCATGGCAGATGGATCAACTTCGGTGGAAGAAACGTCCTGTAATCCGACCACGTTGCGAAAAAATTCCACCACGGCGCACTGCATTCCCAGGCAAATTCCGAAAAACGGAATACCTCTTTCGCGTACATATTGCACCGAATTGATCTTACCTTCAATCCCCCGGTCTCCAAATCCCGGGGCGACCAGGATACCGTGAATTTTATGGATATCAAGTGGTAAACTGGTATCATCCAGGTTTTCTGAATGAATAGGGATTACATTAACCTTGCACCGATTCTCAGCACCGGCATGAACAAAAGCTTCATAAATGGATTTGTAAGCATCAGGAAGCTCGTTGTACTTACCTACCAGTACAATGTTCACTTCGTTCTCAGGATTTTTAAACCTGCTGAGGAATTTGGTCCACTTGGTGAGATCTGGTTCGTGACGGGATTTCAGTTTCAACTTGTTCAGTACGATCCGGTCGAGTTTTTCCTGCTGCATAAGCAAAGGAACCTTGTAAATGGTGTCGGCGTCAATCGCTTCGATCACGTGGCTTTTCTCCACGTTGCAAAAGAGTGCAAGCTTCTCTTTGATCTCTTGCGAGATAGGGTATTCTGTCCTACATACGAGGATATCGGGTATGATCCCGGCCTCCATGAGTTCCTTTACCGAGTGCTGGGTAGGTTTTGTCTTATGTTCAGCAGCAGCTGACAGGTAAGGGATAAGGGTCAAGTGAATAACTACACTGTCACGTTTCTTTAGTTCCCGCCGAATTTGCCTCAGCGATTCTAAATACGGAAGCGACTCTATATCCCCAACGGTTCCACCCAACTCGGTGATGATGATGTCATACTCACCTTCTGCTTCGAGAAGTCGGAATCTCCTTTTTATTTCATCGGTAATATGAGGGATAATCTGTACAGTCTTTCCAAGGTAGGCACCTTCCCGTTCCCTATTGATCACCGTCTGATAGATTCTTCCTGTAGTGACATTATTAGCCTGTGAGGTGGAAATATTCAAAAAACGTTCATAATGTCCCAGGTCGAGGTCGGTTTCGGCACCATCATCGGTCACATAACATTCTCCATGTTCATATGGATTGAGCGTACCGGGATCAACATTGATGTAGGGATCAAACTTTTGGATCGTGACTCTGAATCCGCGGGCCTGAAGCAATTTGGCAAGGGAGGCAGATATGATGCCTTTGCCGAGAGACGAGGTTACTCCGCCCGTAACGAAAATGAATTTTGACATTACTCTGCTTTCATTACGGAAAACAAAGATAGGGATAAGCTATGGAGAAAGGTAATTATCAATTATGAATTATACATTCAAAAGCATCCTTCTCCGTCATAAAAACAGTTAGACTCAGAAATCCAGCTTTCATTCCTGCCCAGGTCACTCAATGCATCGGCGTTTTTATCACATGGGGCCATGGGTTGATTATGAAGGAGGTTATGTCCTTTGCCGTCGTCGAAATTGGATATTACAGGGAACTGCCCTTGTTCACTTGTACAAAGGAAGCGTCGAACCACGGGTTAATCTCTTCGGCTTCACTTTCATTCTCCCTGGAAGCGTTCAGCATCTCGTCTACTACATCGACACCCTTTACGCCGCAGGGCTGACGGCAGAGTAAAAGAACTGCAGCAGTTCCATACCGCCTCCGACACCGGCATACAATATCTTAGGATTCTTCATAGTGTCTCTACGGTGAGCCGTACTGCCACAACCACCGTTCATTTAGAGCATCCTTGAGGGGATATTCAATCCAGACAGACGCCACACAGGTATCGTAGTGCAACACAAGCCTGCTTGCGGTGAAAGTGCGGCTTTGCGATACATGCTTTCAGTGGTTTCAAGGCAGGACATTTTTCTTCTTTGAACACAATAGTGCCAATCAAAGCCTTAATTTTTGGTCATTTGAAAGACATGTGCCATCATTGTATAAAGAGTACCATATTTCCTGGTTTCCCCGGTGGTATGATATCAGCAATCATCATCAATACATCAATGAGAAGATTATTTTTCTTGAGGTTCCATTTCATTCTACTATTAGGGACGACCATATTCTCCCAGGAAGGAACGGCACA
>JBFKOL010000058.1:0-16640 GCA_041628815.1 Saprospiraceae bacterium
TCATTTTACCCGCTTTTTATTCTTGCCATGCTGGCTTGTGCTGACTCGTCTTCCGACCGAGCGTCGAAAGAATCATCAGGGCAACGGGCACTTTATGCCATGGTCATCCATGGAGGGGCAGGAACCATTCTGAGAGAAAACATGACCCATGCAATGGACAGCTCTTACAGAGAAGCTTTGCATGCTGCTCTCGATATAGGAGAGAGCATTCTGAAAGAAGGCGGCAGTGCCGAGGATGCAGTCGAAAGGACGATTCACTTTCTCGAGGATTCACCTCTGTTCAACGCGGGACGCGGTGCCGTATTTACCCATGATGGAAAGAACGAACTTGATGCATCCATAATGCGCGGGTACGACCAGAATGCCGGGGCTGTTGGTGGGTTGTCTACGATCAGGCATCCCATATCAGCTGCCAGGGCGGTTATGGAAAATTCCGAGCACGTGTTACTCACGGGAGCGGGAGCGGAGCAATTTGCACGTGAAAATGGCCTGGAAGTTGTGGATCCTTCCTATTTCTACACGGAACGAAGGTGGAATAGTTTGCAGCGCGTCGTTGAAAGGGAAAAAACCGAGTTATCGGAAGACGCCGTGGCCGAGGATAATAAACATGGAACCGTAGGATGTGTTGCCCTTGACAAGAACGGCAATATTGTGGCAGGAACTTCAACAGGCGGGATGACCAACAAGCGTTACAACCGGTTCGGTGATGTCCCTATTATAGGTGCTGGCACTTACGCAGACAATGCTACGTGTGGGGTGAGTTGTACTGGGCACGGAGAGTATTTTATACGCTACGCTGTGGCACACGATGTCCATGCCCGAATGCTCTATTTGGGTGAATCACTTGATAAGGCATCTGATTATGTGGTGAACACCACCCTTGTGGAAAAGGGAGGTAGTGGAGGTCTTATCGCCCTTGACCAATATGGGAATGTCGCCATGCCGTTCAACTCCAGGGGAATGTACCGGGGCTTTACTAAACCAGGAGAAAGGTATGTCGGAATTTATGCGGACGAGTAAGGAATAGGCAATGCCCATACCTATAATTGACGTGGGAATTTACTTTTCCTGTGTATTCGGGTATCTTCGTCAAATTCCCTCATCCATAATTTCCAGGTATGAGAATTAACTTGATCATTTTTCTTGTAACGATGTCCTCATTTGTGGACGCGCAGGACTTTTCAATCTACACATATCGGGATCTTGGTCCCTATCGCGGTGGAAGGGTAACAGCAGTAAGTGGCGTGGCCGGTGAGCCATCCCATTTCTATTTTGGTGCTACCGGAGGAGGTATGTGGAAATCCACGGACTTTGGTACGACCTGGCAAAATATCTCCGATGAATTCTTCCGGTCGCCGTCCATCGGCGCCATAGCTGTGGCGTCCAACGATCCCAATATTGTCTATGTGGGCACTGGTTCTGACGGATTGCGGAGCAACGTTATTGCTGGAGATGGCATATACAAATCCATCGATGCGGGCAAGACCTGGAAGCATATAGGCCTTAAGAAGTCTGGTCACATCGGCGCTGTGGCCATCGACCCACAAAATCACAATACGGTGTACGTAGCCGCCATAGGTAATGCATTTGCGGCAAATGAAGAGCGGGGTATTTACAAGTCCTCCGATGGCGGCAGGACATGGAATAAGGTATTGTACCTTTCGGAAACCTCCGGTTTCAGCGATGTGGAGCTTATGCCATCTAATCCCGACATTGTCTATGCAGCAGCATGGAAGGCGGAGCGAAAACCTTGGACCATCGTAAGTGGCGGATCGCAGGAAGAGGGCGGGATATACAGGTCTGTCGACGGAGGACAGAGCTGGGAGCACATTACCAAAGGCCTCCCGGATGGTCTAATCGGGAAAATTGATCTTGCAGTGACACCGGCAGATTCAAGGGTCGTATATGCCCTCGTAGAAGCACCTGGCAAAAAGGGAGGTCTATACAAATCTATCGACCAGGGTGAAAGTTTTGACCATGTATCAAGCCACAATGGTATCCGTACTCGACCCTTTTACTATACAAATATAGAAGTGGACCCTACCGACGCGGATGTGGTCTATGCTATGGCTACGGGATATTACAAGTCCACCGATGGGGGTGAGAGTTGGAAGCGCATCTCATCACCACATGGTGACAACCACGATATGTGGATCAATCCTGACAACCCCGAATTGTTCATCCAGGCCAATGATGGGGGAGCCAACGTAACCCATAATGGTGGAGCCACCTGGTCGACCCAGTTCAACCAGCCCACGGCTGAAATCTATCAGGTGGAGGTGGATGATCAATATCCATACTGGCTGTACGGTGGACAGCAGGATAACTATTCTGCGGTGGCTGTGCCCTCTATGGCACCTTATGGTGTCCAATACCCGGGTATCGGATACATCGTGAACGCAGGTGGATGTGAAACGGGGCCGGCCGTTCCCAAGCCTGGTAATGCCGATGTTGTTTACGCCAACTGCAAAGGACGATTTACAGTATATGACAAGCGGACGGGGACAGAAAAATCCTATTATGTAGGTGCTTCCAATATGTACGGCCACAATCCTAAAGACCTTGAATACCGGTTTCAGCGAGTGGCTCCTATTCACGTCTCGCCCCATGATGGAGCTACCATTTACCATTGTTCGCAGTTTGTTCACCGCTCGCGTGACGAGGGTAAGACCTGGGAAACTATTTCGCCGGATCTCACTGCGTTTGATGGTGATAAACAGGTGATCTCCGGTGCACCCATCACCCGCGATATCACGGGGGAGGAATTCTACAGTACGATCTATTCGATACGGGAATCTATTGTCCGGCCAGGTGTAATTTGGGTTGGTGCCAATGATGGCCCGGTGCATGTCACCAAGGACGGCGGCAAAACATGGTTGGATGTCACTCCTGCCGGTCTTCCTCCGGGTGGAAGGGTAGATGCTGTCGAACCATCCCCGCACGATCCTTCCAAGGCATACATAACAGTCCTCAGGTACCAGCTAGGCGACTCCAAACCCTACATATATCGGACAACGGATTACGGCCAATCCTGGACCTTGTTGACCACGGGAAACAACGGGATCCCCGTTGATCATCCCTGCCGGGTAGTGCGGGAAGACCCGGTGATAGAAGGCATGTTGATGGCAGGGACAGAATACGGAGTTTACGTTTCAATTGATGATGGAAACAATTGGCATCCCTTTCAGCAGAATCTTCCTGTCACGCCCATTACCGACCTTAAAATTTACCGGGGAGATGTAGTCGTATCGACTATGGGCCGGGGTTTTTGGGTATTGGACAATTATATCTCGCTTAGGGAGTCGATGGGCGCGATGCCTGAGGTGGTTACTTTGTATAAACCCAAAAATACTTTCCGCTACGACTATCCATCCGGGGCACGAGCCAGCACCATGCCGGAATACCCCAGACCTGCCGTTGAGGTTGACTACTATCTCCCTTCAGAATGTCCAGATGGGCTTGCCCTGCGTGTATTGGATAGCGACGGGTCGGTACTTGTCACTTTCGCCAGCGACACCAATGCGGTTTCCACCACAGAAACCGTTGAGGAAGACATGTCTTTGAATACAGTAGAATACATTGTAGACCAGAGATTGGTTAACAAACCAGGCCTTCATCGGTTTCGCTGGGACATGACGGTCGCTGGGCCGTGGAACAAGGATGCAAATCGCCGGTACAAAAGTGGCCCTCGCGCCTTGCCAGGATACTACACGCTCGAACTCCAGGCGGGCGATCATGTTGAACAAACCCTTCTCGTGCTGCGGCAGGATCCCCGGACATTGGATTTGCTAAATCGGAACGAATTGCAGGAGCAATATGAGCTGTTGATCATGACGAGGGATCTTTTATCAACGGCAAGGCGGATGATTGAGGAGACCGAAGCCGTCATTGCTGACAAACAGATTTCTGAAGAGATAAGAAAGCGTCATAAGGAAGTCTTAAAGCAGTTAAAGACGGCCTCTGGCACTTATCAACAACCTATGCTGGCGGACCAGATATCCTATCTCTACAACATGATCAACGACACCTACCAAACCCCTGGAAAAGAGGCACTCGATCGTTATTCATCCCTGGCAGCAATGCTTGATGCATTGCGCGAACAGAGGGAAGAGGCAGGTGAGACTGCGATCAAAGATTAGCCACGAAAGACCTAGTTCTTTCGCCAAAAATAAGGAGTGAAAAGAATGATGATGGTAAAAAGTTCCAGGCGCCCGAGCAGCATTAAAATGATGAGGATCCATTTCCCCGTCGCAGGGACTGCGGCAAAATTGTCCATGGGTCCAAGCTCTGCTATGGCGGGACCGACGTTACCAAGTGCGGTGGCTACAGCTCCGATTGATGTCAGGAAACGATCCTCGAAACCGTGCATCACTAATATCATGAGGAATGAACCAACGAGAAAGAGCAAGAGGTAGAAGAGCAAAAAAACGAGTATGTGTGTGAGGATCCGGGGTTTAACGATCTCGCGGTCGATTTTGATCCTAATGATGGCCTTTGGATGGAGCAAACGTTTGGTCTCCAACAGAGCATTTTTTAGAAGAACGAGATGGCGAATGATCTTAATTCCTCCACTCGTCGATCCTGCACAGGCACCGATGAACATAAGGACGAAAAAAGTAAAGGTTAGCCCGTGGGACCAACTTGTGTAATCGGCAAGAACGAATCCCGTCGTTGTAATGATCGAAATGACCTGGAAGAACGCTATGCGCATAGAAACAATGGCGTCTTCTCCCGTAAGATGCCAAAGGCTTAGACCCACTGCCGATGATACCAGCAGGACAACCAATAAGTATGTTTTGAATTCATCACTTCTCCATGCCTTGCGAAATCTGCCTTTCAACATGTAATAGATCACGGTATAGTTCACACCTGCTATAGCCATAAAAAGTGTAATCCACCAGTGTATATAGGGGTTCGAAAAATGTGCAATGCTGGCATTTTTGGTTGAGAAACCACCCGTCGCCATCGTCGTAAGTGCATGGTTAACAGCTTCAAAGGAAGTCATCCCGCACAGCACTAGGATGATGCCCAATGATGCGGTTAGTGCTACGTAAATCAGCCATAAACGTTTTGCAGTATCCTTGATGCGTGGATGTATCTTGTCTGTGGCCGGTCCTGGTGCTTCGGCTACGAATAGCTCGACACCTCCAATACCGAGTAAAGGGAAAATAGCTACGGTAAGTACGATGATGCCCATTCCGCCAATCCATTGCGTCAGGCTACGCCATAAAAGAATGGAATGGGGAACGGTCTCGATGTCTTGCAATACGGAGGCTCCAGTGGTGGTCAGACCTGAAACGCTTTCAAAAACAGCATCCACTGGCATACTCAAATGATGACAAAAAAGAAAGGGCAGTCCACTGAAGATGCCTATGGCCAACCATCCAAGAGCCACAATTAAAAACCCCTCGCGTTTTCCAATGGCTTTTGAAGAATTCCGAGACCTGTACCACAAAACCGATCCTGTAAAAGCGCTAATGACCCCAGAATAGAGCAATGCTGTCCAACCCTCCGGTTCAAATAAGAGTGCATAGATCATGGGTATCATCATAAAGCAACCCAAAAGGATGAGCAGAATTCCGATCACGTTAAAGACAATACCCGTTTGGATCATCACTTAAATATTTCCTCTACCTGTTTGATTGCTTCAGGTAATGCCAATATGATGACTTTGTCGTTGATCATGAGAAAAGTGTCTTCATCAGGAAAAAATCCTTCGCCGTCTCTAATGATACCAGCAATTATGGAGTTTTTGGGAAAATGTAGTTTACCAATTGAATGTTCCAGGAGGCGATTTTTCTTATGGATTACAAATTCTATGATCTCAGCCTCAACACCATGAAGACTGGCGATGGCTTCCACTTTGCCTTTGCGCACAAATCGAAATATCTCATTGGCGGCAATCAATCGCTTATTAATAATCGTATCAATGCCTATGTTTTGCGAGATATGCGTGTAATTGATGTTTTCCACCGATGCAATCGTTTTCTTGACACCAATATCCTCGGCCATGAGACTGGTAATGATATTGGTTTCGGAATTGCCTGTGAGCGCAACAAAGGCATCCATAACTTCCAGTCCTTCTTCCTTTAGCGCATTGATGTCGCCGGGATCCGCGTGTACGACGAGACTTTTATCCAGCGATTGTACAAATCTCTTGCCTTCGTTCTCATCATCAAGAACAACCGTGACGGCGTATTTCTTTTCGAGTTGTTTGGCTGCCCTGAGCGCAAGGTCGGTACCACCGACAATCATGACATTCTTGACTGGAAACAATTGCTTTCCCAGGAAGGACTTGGTGGATTCCAGGTGGTGCTTGTGCGTCGAAATATAAAGATGGTCTCCCTTTCTTAGAATGGTGTCCTTTTGAGGAATAATTGTCTCCTGTTGACGGAGCAGTGCAATTCCCCTAAATCGAAAATCTTTGGTCAGGGCGTCAATTTCAATGATGCTTTTGTTGTTCAGTGGGCTGTTACTATCAAGTGTAAATCCGAGTACCGTGATTTCTCCGTTTTCGAAATCATAAAGATCCGTAAAAGATGCACGTTGCAGAAGTCTTTCAATTTCGAGGGCAGCGAGATTTTGCGGAGATATCAAAACGTCGACACCTAGTTGTCGAAGCATCTCGGAATTGGATTTTTTCAGATGTTCGGTGTTACTGATGCGTGCGATGGTCGTCTTGACACCCATTTGCTTGGCCAACATTGCGGAAAGAAGATTGGTTTTCTCCGAAGTCGTGACCGCAACGAACAGCTTGGACTTCTGGATATTAGCCTCCCTGAGAACGCTTGGTGAAGTCGCATCACCGTGCAGCGTGAGTACATCGAGCTGACGGCTGGCAGATGTGAGCGCATTATCATTGAGATCGATCAATATAATGTCCTGGTCTTCCTTAGCCAGTAACTGTGCAAGATGAAATCCTACAGCTCCTGAGCCTGCAATGACTATTTTCATGACACTTGTTCATGATGAGGCTGTAATATTACGTAAAGCACGCATCTTATAGCTAACTATTTATTGGAGATGGACTTTCTTTCTTAACCGAATCAATTTGAGTTGCCGGTATTTCTACATTTTCCAAAGTAGCGGAAGCCATAACTACTTTTACACCGGTCTTTTCAATTTCCTGGTAGATTCTTTCCCGCAACATAGGTCTTGTGAACCTTCGCTTTTTGTAGTAGACGATGTATCTCAGGTTGAACTGCATCCAGATGTCAGTAAGAGTATCGCCAGGGTGGGGCCGACGTGAGCGTCTTCGATGTAATATTTGGAAACTATGCGTTTCTGCTGGGCAATAGAATCATTCGCATAATCAAACAAAAGATCGGTCGCAGGGATCAAAATCATGGACTTTGCCAATTCTTTGTCAGGGGTTTAGCGCATGGGCAGGTTGAATTCATCCCAGACAAAAAGGAAGTCCCTGGAGGAATGGACTGCAGGGCCTTTGAATACAAATGAATTTCTATGTTTGACAACTCTGTCTCTGTAATTGTCGCTCGACACCCATTGGCCAATTTCCATCATTGTCTTACAAATGCTATCCACATCTATGACGTCCCCTTTAATTCTGTTGAGCTTTATCCTGTGGCCGAATTCATAAACTTTGTCAAAGAAGAGGTAGAACGAGCCAGCAATGCTCAGTGTAAGTTGCTGTAAGGTAATGGTTATACCAGCGGATAATAGACCAATCGCAAAGGCTAAACCTTAAATGTACCCTGTGTTATGAAATGGTCATCACGACGATCAGGAATCAACCCAAGATTCCGATGGTCTTTTTGGGATTTGCAACTCAGTTCATTATCCGGAAAACGCTTTTTCACAATCCTTCTTAAGAATGAAATGATCACCAGGATAAGTTCCACAAGGACCACATACTTGATTAATGCTCCAACGGGGTCGTATTCTGTCAGCCAATTGTTGAATTGGACTAATAGATCTATTTTTTATGTAATAGTATATCGATTGTAGGTAATAGGGCGTTAATCTGCCGATTTTTTCAGACACTCAAGGGTGTAGGTCGCCACTCTCAACATACGCAACGTACTCTTTTTCTTGGAGGTATGAGCTTCCATCTTGGTAAGTACATTCTTTAGGGTCGCAACAGCCTCAAGGATGTAGGGCCCCTTGTTTAACATGACACATTCCGCCTGTGCGCTGATGGCGGCATCGGATATCTCAGCCCGGGTGGCAATTCCGGTTTTCGCGAGGTGATCGAGCACCTGGGTAGCCCATATCACCGGCACGTGTGCCGCTTCACAAAGCCACAAAATCTGGTTTTGAACCTCAGATATCCTTTCAAAGCCTATTTCTACGGCCAAATCGCCACGGGCTACCATGACACCCAGTTTTTCTCTTTTCATACCTTCCAAAAGAATTAAGGGAAGATTTTCAAAACTTTCACGGTTTTCGATTTTCAAGACAACCCCAAGATTCGGTACGTCGAGATGGTCAAGGTGTCTGTAAAGCTTCTTGACATCTTCTGGGTTTCTAACAAAAGAATACCCTACTATATCGGCATGCTTTGCTACAAAGGGCAGCATCTTGACGTCCTGTTTGGTCAAGGCTGGAAGCTTTAGTTTTGTCTCGGGAAGATTGATGCCTTTAGCGCTGCCAAGTTTGGCTTTGTGTGCCTTAATGATTTTTATTGTTACGGTATCTGCACTTTTAGAAACGACCTCTCCTCTTATGGTTCCGTCATCAAAATATATGGGATCTCCCGATGCCAGGTCGTCAATGATCTGAGGTAATTGAACAGTTACTATGGCGGGACGCTTCAATGTTCCTTTTTTATCATATTTCGGTGGCCGCGATTTTTTTTTCTTTTTTGTGAGGATGAGGTGATCACCCTCCCGTACGGGTATAGCGTCTTTGACTTTTTTTTTGTCTTTTATCTCTATGATGCCCGTCCGCACTTTGGGCCCGGCAAGGTCCATGTATATTTTAATATCGCGACCGGTACTCTCATTGACGATTCGAATGTTTTCGATCATCTTTTCCCACAAAGCGTTGTCACCGCGGCTGAGATTTATACGCGCTATCTCCATACCGGCTTCGGCCAGCGATTTGATGAGTTGATAGTCTGATGCAGTTTCATCGGGCAATGTCACCATAATCTCAGTGTCGTGATGCTCTCCGCTTCTGTTGAATAACTTCACAGCATTCTTTTGAAGCAATAATTTGGATTGGCGGTAGCCTATTGCCTCGATTTCGGGATCTTCCTGCCAAGAATGCCCTTGAAGCGATCGAAGCAATTTCAATACGTTCGAGACATTCTTGTAAACGTATCCTTCAGCTGTCCTCATAGACGAGATCCCCAAGTCCGACAGATCATCGTGAATATGTCTCAGATCAATCGATCTCAGCACGAGGTAACGAAGTAAATTTTTGGCACTTAATCGGTGGGAAGGGTGAAGTTTGCGCGCTGTCTCGTTGGCCAGTTTTTCATGGTCGATAATAGCGTTATAGATGCGTACAACCTCTTTGTCAAGCTGGTCGATTATGGTATTATTCATAGTTATTATGTGGGTTGTTTGGGTATCTCAATCGGGCAAAAGGCTGGGTTATTCATCGATCTGTTGTTGAAAGGGCCTGATTGATCAGTTTATATGCCCATTTGTAATGACTTGAGGTCGCTGCACGCAGATAAACTGCCAGCGAGGTAGACCCTGTCCAGGCATAGTATTTTTTTGTGAACAGCTCTTTATGCGAGTGCCGTTCTATGAGAGCATGTACTTTAACATGGGAATCTATTAACTCTTTTTTGATTGCTGCCAAGGAGATATCGGCACAGCGGTCTCTTATCGATCTGTTGAGCAGGGGCAGGTCTTTCCAATTGTACCCTTCACTTGGCATCGCCGGTTGTTCTCCTTTCATTCCTTGATCGTACCATCGCAGCATCAGTAGATGCCAGTGATGGAGGTGTCCGAGAACGTCGCGTATGTTTCTATTGAGCATATGTGAAGGGAATGTTATATCGAGTTTTTCTGCAGGTATTTGATCGATGTACTCCAGTAATTCCTGAAACTCAAACTCACTCGCTCCTAACAATTCGATTTTGTTCTTTGGTACAGTCATTTTAGAATGAATTGCCCTACATACAATTGAAAGGATGCTAAATAAATGAAAGGAGATGGTCATACCAAATCATCGAAAGCAGCTCAACCAGTTGCGTGTTTCAGGAACTTGCCGACAGTTTTAAACTGTCGGCAAGTTAAGTCATCTAAAAAGAATCCATTTTCGACAAATTCTGATTTGTCAAACATTGTCCAATGATGTCCAATTTGGGGAAGAAATGTCAATATTTGACTAATGTTGGTCATGGCAAATTATGACCTCAGTCGTTTTCGTTCTGTCATTAGGGAAGGTGCCAAGAAGCGCAGAGACGCATGTAACCCCTGAGTATTAGCGAATATTGAGATCCTCGCAGTCGCGCTCTTTCGGCATCAACGATAAGGTTGGACATTTTGACCCAGGATGATGTCGCGTTTGATGATCAGGATGCCATCTTCGACAGAAGGCCGTGTGACACCTGATCCACCACGCCGCTGAAGATTCTTGATTTTTTCAGGCGTCAAGATTGGATCATCTTCGAATAAGATGTCATCAATCCAATAGGCGGTTTTGCCTGGCTCTTTAATCGTGCAATGAATATGTTCCGGTTCATCACGTCCGGGATAGGGTCCTGGTCTGAAAGTATAAAAAGTATATTGGCCCGAGGCACCTGTCTTTATCCATCCTCGGTGTACCCCATGCCGCCTGGCCCATCCTGTTTCATCTCCGCGTGTCTCATATATTCCGCTGCGGTTGGTGTGATAGATATACAAGATGACATTCTCTGCAGGATTAATGCCGTCTTCGCGGTATATGGTTCCAGAAATCACAAGTTGAGGAACGGTGTGATTCCAACCGTCCAGTGTATCTACAGGGGCCAGAGCCTTAGATCCGTATTCATGGATGGCTTCACAACCTTCACACGGACCACCTACCTCGATATCTGATGTACTTTGCTGTGACTGGCATGCAATTAAATACCCGAAACATATGAATAAGAATATACTGCGATGCATCGTACTGCTATCGGTTATTACCAATTACATAACTCCCATTCCGGTATAAATGGTATACTTAAAAGACGACCATAGGGCAAATAACAGCTATAGGTTGTAAAGTACCATGAGTCACTCGCGGAATTGACGCATCTTCAAGTGCCGGCTGCAAAAAGAATCAATAAACCAGTGTCAATAATATCTTGAACTCCCAAAGGTATTTGATAAGTAGCCCGGGTCACCACCCACCTACGCCACCACCGCCACCACCGCCACCGGAGAATCCACCGCCACCACTTCCGCCACCGCTTCCCGTTTTCGATGGTTGTGTAACTGCTGTACCCATGGTTTTGCCAAAGTCTTTGCCGAAATGATCGCTGAAGTAAATGGTACTTGGGGAGTTGTGCCACTCGGGTTTGTACTGTGCCTTGTCGAGGATTTCCTTGAACTTCTGCGACCATTTGTGCTCCACACCCAAGGCAAATGCATACGGCAAGATGGCTTCAAAATGTTCGGGAGTCATTTCCGGTGGATTGAGCAACTTCAGCCGGTTTTTCTCGGCCATTTCAAGATACATTTTGAATCCTTTGATGCGTGACCTAAGGTCAAGCCTTACCGGTGTCGGCTTGCGTATCAGGTAGGCGTATAATCCCAGACCACCAAGGGCCAAGGGAGCAAATACGACAAGGGCCCGGGTGTTTAGAGCACTCGCATAATTGGAATTTGACAGTAGAATAATACCCATAATGCCCACAACCAGCGTGACGAGGATCGGAACGATCAACATATGGGCGTTATGTCCTTGGGTAAGAAAGTTTCTGTGCTGTGATGAAAGGCTTGACTTGTGGGCCTTATACGTTTGCTCCATAGTAGGGTCGTATTTGCCTTTTATCTCAACTACATCACCGCTGCTGAACAGGTACACCATAAGCTCTTGTTCTTCTTCGGGCAACAAGTCATCATGTTCCTTCAGCTTAATAAGTTTGAATTGTTTCTTCTTGGAAAAGAAACCGCTTTTCTCTTCCTGTTCAATTTTTAGGTAACCTTTGATGGCCAGATCTATGATAGAAGCTGTAAATCCTTTTGTCTCATAAAGGCCACGAGAAAGATAGTTGATAGATCCTGCCGATAAGTCATCGGGAGGGGTCCATATGGGGTATGAGGCTGGGGTGGGTGGATCCTGGCCATGCCTCATCCAGGTGTACAGGTAGTAGGGCAACAAGAAAATAGAGCCCAGGATTACCATGATAAAAGCACCCATTCGCTGAAAAAGCCCCGGAGCTTTGATCAATCCTTTCTCAAATCCAACGCCGATGGTGAATCCTTCACCCGGCTGAAGCGGACGGGAGACGGTATAGATGATGTCATTCCCATCTAGCGACATCGTGTAATCCGAACCCTGTTCTCCCCGGAAGCCGGTATAAGCCTGTTGTTGGACGGGTACCGCACCTGGTGGCAGGGTAACACGGCAAGAGGCTTTTTCAACGACAAAGAGGACGTCATTTCCAATCGCATTCCAATATATTTCATCAAAGTTCTCATAGAACCCTATTTGATTCTTTACCCGGTACTTGATCGTATAATCATAAATCCCAGGAGTGAGCAATACATCTCGCTGGCCAACATAGAGTACGAGATCCCCATTGTCCTGGGTATGAAAGGGTTCGGGGGTACCGTTTTTCAACACCTCGAGAATGTTATACCGCACATTGGCTTTACGGTCGTTCAGATAACGCGAATACGGCAAATTCCTGGTTATACCGCGTTTAATAATATCACCGGCTACATAGACTGAAATATCCTCAGTTACCTCAATAGATCTATCGGTAAATACCTCAATATGGGTATCATAGCTGATGATGCGTTCTTCCTGGGCACTCAGAATGGAACAGACCAACATGAATAGACATGAAGCAGTGATGGTCAGTTTTTTCATGGTTAGAATTTAACCTGTGGGGTTGAGCGTTGACCGGCATCTTCAATTTCGAAGTATTCCGCAAGCTCGAAACCACCAATTCCCGCGACAATATTACTTGGGAACGATTCGACCATGATGTTATTTTCACGCGCTGTGGCGTTGTAGTAACGTCGTGCCTTTTCTATATCACCTTCAATGGCCGACAACTCCTGTTGCAACTGTACAAAGTTGGTGTTCGCCTTCAGGTCTGGATAGGCTTCACTCAGGGCAAAGACATTAGCCAGGGCTGAATTCAGTTGATTTTCGGCTTTCGTCTGGGCCTTTACACCTTCTGCCTTAAGAGCGCTGTTACGAGCTTTGATTACCTGGTCCAAAGTTTCTTTTTCATGGGAGGCATAACCTTTGACGGTCTCAACAAGGTTGGGAATGAGGTCGTATCTTTTCTTGAGTTGAACATCTATTCCACTCCATCCTTCTTCCATCATGGAACGTTTGCGTACCAATTTGTTATAGATTCCTACTAAATAAAATGCGATAAGGATGCCTAAGACAACTAAAATGAGTAATAGCGACATAGTTTTTGTTTTGTGAGAATGATAATTGTTTTACGTGCATATTCTTGGCGCCACCTCTCCTTTTCAAAGATTAATTGGCAGTGCCTTGTTAAATGCTCTACTATCTAAAATGCATTTTGTGCCATACATAGTTCGTGTGATAAGACCAATAAAGGCAAAATATCTACCAACGATTTCTATCGGCAGAATGCAACTTAAAATTAGCGCTTTTATACAGCTCATTATGCAATACTGTTTTTTTTCCGACTCTGTGATGTCGTATCTTTTGTGAACCTTAAAAAGTAATTTTCCGAGGCCTTTTGAATCAATAGGTGGTTTGCACCACCAAACTGAGATGGGGAGCATATTACCAATCGGATAACTGCCGACAGGTAGATGCCTTTTTCACTAATTCATATTGAAGGACTATTTTAAAAACATGTCGATTTGTTAACCCTATTTTTGCAGGTATGATATCAACAGAAAAAAAGAATGCTGTTCTGCGAACATTGGCGCGTTTCATTGATGCTAACCGCAACGAAATCATTGCTTCCAATCAATTAGACCTGCGTTCTTATTCGGGAGACGATGAAGCCATGTACGACAGGCTGAAGGTTGATTCAGCGAAAGTTGACGCTATGATACAAGCCATTGAGGACTGTATTGCCGTGGAAGACCCCGAAGACAGGATCATCTATTCCTATAGTCATCCTAATTCCATGAAGGTCGAAAACCGCACAGTTGCGCTGGGAAATATTTTGATCATTTATGAGTCGAGACCCGATGTAACCATTGAAGCGGCCATTACTGCTTTCAAGGCCGGCAATAAGATTTTATTGAAAGGGGGTAAAGAAGCGCGAAATACCAATCTGTCCTTGATGAAGTGCTGGCATAAGGCTTTGAAAGAGCATGGACTGGATACGAGTTGGGTTGAATACCTGGATCTTTCACGGGAGGAGACCCAGAAATTGATAAAAGATAACGAAAGGGATATAGACCTGATCATACCACGAGGGGGAGAGGGACTAATCCAATTCGTCAAAAGCCATTCTGTTGTTCCTGTTATCGTCAGTGGTCGTGGCAACAATTTCCTGTTCGTGGATAAGGACAGCGACTTTACAATAGCTATTGATCTGATCCTTGATGGGAAAAAGCGAATTTCTGTTTGTAATGCCCTCGACAAGGTTTTGATACACCGGGATTTGCAGGATTTGGATGCCAATGTTGAAAGGTTAGTCGTTCTCTTAAGAGAGGCCGGGATCGAGGTATTAGGTACGGCAGAGTTAAAAGAAATCGCCGAAGATATTACCACGGTAGCCGGAAGGGAAATTTGGTTCGAAGAGTTTCTGGCTCCGAAAATCATGCTGGCTCTCGTCGATGGATTCGATCATTCGGTAGATTCTATCAATACCTATTCCGGAAAGCATTCTGCCACGATTGTATCGAACAATGAAGATAGGGCGCACCGTTTCCTTCAGGAGGTGGACTGTGCTGCCGTATATCACAATGCATCCACGCGATTTACAGATGGCGGCCAATTTGGTTTTGGTGCGGAGATGGCGATAAGTACTCAAAAACTGCATTTCCGGGGGCCCATCGGTATTGACCAGTTGGTGACCAATAAGTGGTATGTTTTTGGCAACGGACAAGTGCGCAACTAGATGAAAAAAAAATTGATCTTAAAAGTTGGTACCTCGACACTCACTTCGGGTACTGACAGGATATCCTACGCCAAAATAGAAGACATTGCACGTCAAATTGTTTCACTACGCCATGAATATGATGTGGTGATCGTTTCTTCAGGCGCCATAGCCATGGCAAGGCAGTACGTCGACATCAACGACAGCCCTCTAAAGGTTGACTCCAAGCAAGCCCTTGCAGCAATTGGTCAGCCCAAGTTGATGACCATTTATGACGAAGTCTTTGGCAGCTTCGGTTTGAAGGCCGCGCAGTGTCTCCTCGTCCATCGTGATTTTGACAGTGAGACTGCCCGTAAAAATGTAGCAAATACAGTTAATAAATTGTTGGAATACGGATATACGCCTGTCATCAATGAAAATGATACGGTGGCTGTGGATGAGATCGTATTAGGTGATAATGACAAGCTGTCTGCACTCGTGGCGGTTATTACCGGAGCAAACCTCCTTGTATTGGCTTCAGATGTGGATGGGCTGTTCGACAAAAACCCCAATAAATATAAAGATGCAGTACTAGTAGAGGTAGTCGACGACATCGATGACATCACAAGGTACATCGACGATATGCAGTCAGACCTTGGGACAGGAGGAATGCGGACTAAAATTGAAGCTGCCAGGATATGCAGACGGCATAGTGTTGAGATGTGGATATTGAACGGATTTCGGGAGAATTTCCTCGTAGAGGCGTTGAAGGGGCGTCGAGCCTTCACCCGGGTTCTTCCTTTAAGGTAAAAGATCCCTACAAGACATTATTCAGGCGGGTATTCTTTTTGCGAGCCTTTTTGCACGAGTTGCAAGGGACTTCTTCGATGATTTGGCTTGTTTCGCAATGAATTTGTTTACGTCGGGTTCAGATAGCATATCCGGGTTTACGGCAGTTAAAGCATCCAATACCTTTCCTATGGCGATGTCCCGGCAGGTTTCGGATTTGAATGGCTTTTCGGGCACTTTGAGTAATTTGGATATTACCTCGCTGGTGAGCCCCGGATGGTGCCGGCCTATCCGGGCGAGCGCGGCAATAGCATGTCCCACTTCTATGAGTTCACCATTGTGAAGGATATGGACCAATTCGTCAAAGTAGTCTGAGGACGCCTGACCTTCATCACAAGCTGCGAGATAGCCGATGATTTCGATGGCTGTCCATTTGAAGATCTTATTGGATGAATGCAGCATGTTACCCCAGGTTTCCATTTGTGGGAGAAGTTGGGCGGGTCGCTCTTCTGCTGTCTGCAGGAGTACTTTCAAATAACCGTATTTGATTTTAGGATCTTTGGAGGAGAGTTTTTCGAGTAGCAAGGTAGTCATGATCCAATCCTTTTGAAAATCAACAATTTTGGGTACCAATTAATTCTCCAAGAGGTATGATTACGAGTTAATTAATGTCCTTTTCAAAGCTGATGAAGGCATACGTAAAGGATTAAAAGAA
>JBFKOL010000059.1:0-16584 GCA_041628815.1 Saprospiraceae bacterium
GTTTCTTCCCAAATTCTCAAGGCTCATTCCTTGAGCCATGTAATACTTGTCTGCAACTTTTCCTTTGGCCGTAGAAAGCTCAATGGCTTTGTTGATATGATCGAGAGCGAGTTGGTTCTCATTTTTTTCTATCAGGGATCTTGAAACATAATACCTCACTTCTGCCCCATCCCTGATGCCAAGGTATGCTTCTCCTGCAGCCAATGCATCGTCGTAGGATTTATCCACATAGAGTTGCCCGACAATGTTCTGGGCTTGCTTATAAGACTTCTGAGCTCTGTCTGCTTTGCCATCTGCCTGGTAAAGATCACCTGCAGCAATGTAGGCTTTAACCGATTCAATATTCTGTCCCAATTTGTTCATGGCTCTTGCCATGCCAATGACATTACTGGAATTCTCTGGGTTCAACTCCATACCCTGCGTATAGTACGTCATGGCCGTCTCAAAATCCTTTTTCTTGTAACTGGTATTTCCAAGATTACTGGCTGCGATAGAACCATTCTTCTTAGCCAGTTCAAGAACTTTTTCGTTCTCTGAAGATTCCGCGAGTTCAATAGCGGTCAACATCTTCGCAAGTCCTTCTTCGTAATTCTTGGCCTTCAACAGTGCCAGTCCATCGTTGTACACGCCTGCGGCGGTTTCTTCCTGACCGAAACCGACGGTGCTCATGACAAATGAGATAAGTAGAATAAACAGGGTTTTTCTAAAAGCATTCATAAAAAGTGGGTTTGATTCAAAATGATGAATTTGCTGATTCAATTAAAATTGCAGGATTTCCTTTTTTGAAATGAAGATGCAAGTGTACAAGATTCTTGTCACAAAACGAAATTATCAGACTGCCAATAGTCGTTAAAAGGTTAATAATCAATTCATTGTAGATAAATACCTGTTATCATGCCATTACTTAGGGTCGCCCGTTGTAAAAAACGAACGAAATACCCCAAACACTCATTAGGTCGGAATAAGGACTTTCACCCGACAGCACAACGCCTAGATCATGCGCAAGCGGCTCAAGATCGACAGCATCGAGTCCAGTCTGGTAATAAGGTTTGATGGCCAAGCTCACCACATCTCCTCGCTGGACAATCCATTGCATGTGAAATTGTAAGCCCCATTTTCTATCTCCAATGACATTCAGGTCATTGTCACCAATTCTTCGTTTGACTGACAATTTACGAGATAACAAAGAGCTCCCAACCGAAAACTGCCCAAAGTAGTTGTCCACACCAAAACGAAAACTGCTCAATGAATACTGATATTCCCTGGCAAGGAAAGACTCACTGGAAGACATGAATGTCAGAGCATCTCTGTCCCTGCTCATATTTTCCCATCCTGTCTCAAAACCCCAATTGGAAGTCTTAAAGCGCATGCCCAATTCTATGCCGTGGATGAACCTCAGGGGAGCAAACGGTTTTTCCAAAGTACCTTCTTGCGGTCGGTAGTTTTCGAGAAGCGCATTGTTCACTCCAAAATCGGTGATACCTGGCTTATACCCAATCACGATATTGAATTGCCCTTGCGCGGCAAAATGAAAGGTCATCAGGCATATTAGTAAAGCCCGGTTCATAGATAAGGATGATTTGATCAATTTGTATTAGCTTAGACCAAGGCTTGCAATATATGCAATTCAGGGTTACGGGCATGAAGCAATGAATGACCAATTACCCTATCAGATTGCACTTACCAAGATACCTATGGTAGGTGTAAAGACCGCAAAAATACTCCTGAGCTATTGTGGCAGCCTAGAGGCGATTTTCAAAGAAAATAAACGACGACTTCTTAGGATACCAGGTATCGGAGAAAAAATCGTTGAAGCCATTGCCGTTACCCATCCTTTCCAGGTTTCGGAACCGGACATATCCTTTATGGAAAGGAACGGTATCAAATCGTTGTTTTTTTTAGATAAACATTTTCCAGAACGCCTTAAAGCCATTGACGATGCCCCCCTTTTGCTCTTTTTCAGGGGGACCCCTTCCTGGAACCACCCGCGCACCCTGTCCATTGTTGGCACCAGAAAACCTTCTGAATACGGTAAGGGGATATGCAGGAGGGTCATAGAAGATTTAGCCCACTGCAATGTACAACTGATAAGTGGACTTGCTCATGGTATCGATGGAGTAATGCACCGCACCTGTATAAAGTTAGGACTTGAAAACATAGCTGTTATGGGCACCGGCATGGACGTAGTCTATCCTGCCGCACATAGAAACCTAGCTGCGAAAGTCGTAGAGCATGGGGCTGTCATCACCGAATATGCGATCAGGACCAGAGCAGATAAAGATCATTTTCCTCGTAGAAACAGAATCATAGCAGGCATGTCTGATGCTTGCCTGGTCATTGAGTCCCCCATCCAGGGTGGCTCTATGATTACCGCCCGTTATGCCAACAGTTACCACAAAGATGTAATGGCCATTCCGGGCAAAGCCGGGGATGAACTGGCCGCCGGGTGCAACCATCTCATTAAGACCAACCAGGCTCACCTCGTTGAGCGTGCAGAAGACATAGTACAACTGATGCAATGGAAGATGGATGGTGGTAAAAAGCACACTCAAAAAACATTGTTTCTGGAGTTGACCGCTGTAGAAAAAGACATTATTGACATTTTAAAGTCCTGTGAACGAATGCATATTGATCATTTGCAATCGCGCCTTACATTAACTCCGAGTGTGTTGGCGGCGGGCCTGCTCAATCTTGAACTACACGGTATTGTTCATTCACTACCCGGAAGATTTTTCGCGTTTACGGGGTAAGCTTATTCCCCAATGTCTTTTCATCGGTGAATTTTTCACTTACATTCGTTTTTCTTACGACAGAGCTGATGAATCATTTTACAGTCTTCGCATTCATTCTATGTTTGCTTTTAGGATGCGCCGCTCCCTCAAAGATGTTGTATGCACCTGATGAACCTGCAGCCAAGAACATCATTTTGATGATAGGTGATGGTATGGGTCTGACACAGATATCGGCCGGTATTTATGCCAATGGCAACAGAACCGAATTTGAAAGATTCAATACGGTCGGGATCCATAAACCTTATTCGTCAGATCAGCTCATTACAGACTCGGCCGCGGGAGCTACTGCTTTTGCTTGCGGTCAAAAAACTTTCAACGGCGCCATTGCAGTAGACCAGGATACTGTACCTCTTTATACCATCCTCGAGGAAGCCGAAGCTCGAGGACTGGCCACTGGTCTCATCGCCACTTCCTCCCTGGTACATGCAACCCCCGCATGCTTCATTGCACACAATAAAAGTCGTACAAACTATGAAGAAATCGCCGCGGATTTTCTTCAAACTGAAGTAGATTACATGGTGGGAGGAGGTCTATCCTATTTTGCCAACAGGAAGATTGACTCGCGTAACCTCATTGATGAAATGACTCAAAAAGGTTATGTTTTGTCGGACTTCATAAAGGAGGACATCGAGAAAGTTAAAATCGATCCATCCGTCAACTTCGGTTATTTCACTGCCAATGCGGAACCATTACCCAGATCCCAGGATCGGAATTACCTCAGTACAGCCGTTAAAAAAGGCCTGGAACATTTAAGCAGGCACAGCGAAAATGGATTCTTTCTCATGATAGAAGGATCACAGATCGATTGGGGTGGTCATGCCAACGACTTAGCTTATGTATTGCAGGAGTATATTGAATTTGATGCGGTAATTGGCGAGGTATTGGATTGGTCCGAGAAAAATCGAGAGACGCTGGTTATCGTCACTGCCGACCATGAAACCGGGGGCTTGGCGATTCAGCCTGAATCCACCATGGAAACTATTGTGGCATCCTTTACTTCGACCTACCATACCGGATCTATGGTACCGGTTTTTGCCAAAGGGCCCAGGGAAAAATTATTCGGCGGCATCTATGAAAATACAGAGATCTATTATAGGATTCGCACAGCTTTCGGATGGTAGTCGAAGAAAAGCTCGAGGGACTCCCCGTCGAGCCGCATACAAAATAAGCCGGATCTGGTCATCGTTGATGCCAGTCATTTTAATCCTCTTGATTTTTGTCGTTCAGACCTTCGGCCAGGAATACCCAATAACAGACCGCTCACTGGCTTATACGACCGCTCCTGTCCTTGCAAAAGGAACACTTCAGGTCGAAGGGGGATATTTCTCAGTAAATGATCTTGAAAACATGGAAGGACTCAATCTAACGGGTTTTTCTTCTCTTACGCGGTTTGCTTTTCATGAAAGGATGGAGTTTAGAGTGACCATGGCCTTGAACTCCTTCGTTTCCGATCCCTCAGATCCATCGACCAGGACGACTGGTCTTTCTTCATTACAGACAAGCCTCAAGACCAACATTATACACGAGTCGACATACTTGCCCGCTTTTTCCCTACTTGTCAATATGGAATGGGATTTTTTAGGAAAAGCAGTTTTCAGGCCCGAAAGGCCTGCCTTCCTGTTCAGGGTCATCGTCGAAAAAGTGCTCAACCATCGATTTATCGCAGGCACAAACATAGGTCTGTGGTGGCGTGATCACATCAACGCAATACCCACGTACTCTTTCAGTCTGAGAACAGCAATACATGAAAAATGGGCTTTATATGCCGAATTTTACGGCCAGAATTCTCCTGTCACACCTTCCGAAAATTATGTCGATATGGCCATTGAGCACTGGATATTCGACGATTTGATCATAGACCTCGCGATCGGCAAAGGTATTTCGCACTTTGCCGCGTCTTATTTTGTAAGTTTGGGTGCTGCGATCAGGTTCAGTCGTACGGAATAATCTGCTTACATAACTGGTACCTGATCCGCCAGTTCATTATCTTTCCTCTTCTTATTCCATTATGAAATACGTAAAAATAACGCTGGCAGTCATTGCCTTACTTGCAGCCTCAAGCGTCCTTGCCTTTATTTTTGTGAGGGCTAATCATCAAACACAATACACAGAAGAACGCAATTTTGAAGGGCTGGACGAAAAGGTAGAAGTTTATTACGATGCTTTTGCCATTCCACACATCTACGCGACATCCAATAAAGACGCCTATTTCGTTTTGGGATATGTCCATGCCAAGGAGCGACTTTGGCAGATGGAATTGTTGCGAAGGATCGCTCCTGGCAGACTGAGCGAACTATTTGGCCCTACAAGTTTGGAGACCGACAGGTTTTTTAAATCCCTGGACCTGGAGTCGTATGGGAAAAAATCCGCCGAAAGATTTGCCGCAGAGGGAGACCCTGTGATCCGCGAACTGGTCATGCAGTATATTGAAGGCATCAACGCCTTCATTGAACAGGGTCCGACCCCTATCGAATACCGGATACTCGGCGTAGAAAAGTCGAAATTCGAGTTAAGCGATATCTATCATATCGGAGATTACATGGCCTTCAGTTTTGCCATGGCCCATAAAACGGAACCTCTCATTTCAGAGATGTACGCTCGCCTCGGTCAGCCTTACCTTCAAGATCTGGATATCGACATAGATTCTTCATCCGTCATCATCCAAAGTCATCATTCCGAGTTAAAAGATGAACTGATTTCTATCAATGTACAGCACATTCTCGGTGATCTGCCCGCACCGGCTTTGATCGGCAGCAACAGCTGGGTGATAGGTCCCGCCAAAACAACCACTGGCAAGGTAATCCTGGCCAATGACCCACACATTGGCTACGCCCAACCTGCAGTTTGGTTCGAAGCACACATAGAGACACCCGAAATATCCCTGTATGGCAATTATGTCGGAGGATATCCATTTCCCCATGTAGGTCATACCGACAGGCACGCCATCGGTTTGACCATGTTTGAAAATGACGATATCGATCTTTTCCGGGAAACCGTGAAAGATGACGATCCGGAAAGGTATCTCTACCGGGATGAATGGCTTCCGTTTGAAACGTCTACATCGATTATCAGGGTCAAAGGGGGAGACAATGATACTCTTCGGCTTAGGAAGACCGTACATGGCCCTGTCATTACGCCATATACCAATACAATCGATGAACAAGCCACCATATCAATGTGGTGGTCCTATCAGAAATTCCCCAACGACCTGCTTCGGGCATCGTACACCATGATGAATGCAACCTCGCTGGAAATGGCCCGGCTGGGTGCCTCCCTGATTCATGCACCAGGATTGAATGTCATGTACGGCGATATCGATGGCAACATTGCATGGTGGGCTGCAGCCCGATTGCCAAAGCGTCCTGGTCACGTCAATTCAAAACTTATTCTCGACGGCTCCAGTGGAATTGATGATGTTACAGGCTATCATCCTTTCGAGGAGAATCCCCAGGCCGAAAATCCTCCCTGGGGTTATGTCTACAGCGCGAACAACCAGTCGATAGGATTGGACAGTACCCTTCACCCCGGATACTACCTGCCAGAGGACAGGGCACGCCGGATAAAGAAACTCCTGGATGGCTCATCTGCTTGGGATGTGGCCAAGGTAAAATCTATGTTGCTCGACGTCACTTCCGAAAATGCACCGGAAATTGTAAGTAACATCTTACAGGCACTGAAAGATCGTGACCTCAATGGCGAGCAACGGAAATGGCTGACCTACCTGGAGTCGTGGGATGGTTCTTTCAATTCAGATGCATTTGAGGCCGTGATCTATACCAAATTATTGTATCACATCCTATATCTCGGTATGAGTGATGAATTGGGTGAAAAGAAGTTTAATCAATTCAATGGCACCCATGTCATGAAGCGAAGCATGCAACGGCTGACAGAACACCCGGAATCTGTATGGTGGGATCGCTCAGATACGCCAGCAAAAGAAAACTTTGGAGATATTGCACTAATGTCGCTGGAAAAGAGCATGCTGGAACTAACCCAGCAACTTGGTAGCCAGGTGACGGGCTGGAAGTGGTCGGATGTCCATATCCTGGAACATCCCCATGCCTTGGGAGCCAACAAAACGCTGCGAACATACTTTAATGTAGGGCCTTTCAACACTGAGGGTACTACGGAAGTAATCAACAACCTACAGTTTAAGTTGTCCGGTGACGGTATCTACGAAGCTTATGCCGGACCTTCCTGCCGGCGCATTGTCGACTTCGAAGATGTCAGGAACAACTCCTGGAGTATTCTTCCAACAGGGCAGTCGGGAAATGTGTTCAGCCCTCATTACAACGACCAGGCGGAAATGTACGCCAGGGGAGAATACCGGAAAAAGTTGATGAACAGGGAGGTAATCATCGATGAAGCAGTTTATAAAAGCACATTCTCTCCTGTCCAATGAAAGAAGTTCGACTCCTTCCGGTACTATCCTTTACATGCCTGTGGTTTATAGTAGCCGCTGTACTTTTCTGGCTATCAGGTTGCCAAACCGACAACAAAAATTCTCCCCTGAATGTAATCCTTATTACAGTTGATGACCTCGGTTGGCGGGATTTGGGCTGTTATGGCAGCACATATTACGAAACACCCAACATCGACCGGCTCGCCAGCCGGAGTTTTGTTTTCAGTCAGGCGTATGCAGCTGCTGCTATTTGTTCACCGTCCAGGGCAGCGATCATGACGGGTATGTACCCTGCCCGGTTGGGACTGACCGACTGGATCAGGGCTCGCTTTCAGGGCGGCAGCATAGAAAACGTCATAGGATATGACACTCTCGAGACCAAACCATTACTTACGCCAAAAAATCCGTTTCACCTGCCCGTTATCCCTAAGACGCTGGCGGGAGAGCTGAAAAGTTCGGGTTATGTGACAGCTCATATCGGCAAATGGCACCTTGGCGCCGAGCACTATGGTCCAGAAAACATGGGATTCGATTATAATGTGGCTGGCTGTGATTATGGACAGCCACCTTCCTATTTCGATCCCTATGAATGGAGACCTGAAGGTGAAGGTCAACAGGCAGTACTTGGCTTTCCTACCATGAAAGCCAGAAAGAAGGGAGAATACCTCACGGACCGCGAGGCATGGGAGGCCGCTGCCTTTCTAAGAAAACATAAAAGCGACCCTTTTTTCCTTCATTTGAACCATTACGCCGTACACACCCCCATCCAGGCCAAGGAAGAAATCATAGCCGGATATGTGGAAAAACAGGACAGACAAGGAAGTCCGGAATACGCCGCAATGATTCATAGCGTTGATGAAGCCCTTGGTACCCTAGTTCATGTCCTGGACAGCCTTAGGCTCACCGACCAAACCATGATCCTGTTCACTTCTGACAATGGGGGACTGAAAGGTGAGCGATTTACGGATAACAGTCCCCTTCGTTCAGGTAAGGGATATCCATACGAAGGCGGCATCCGGGTGCCACTGATCATCTACCACCCTGCAATTAAGCCTTCAAGGACAATTGAAGAACCCGTCATAGGTATGGACCTCTTTGCTACCATCGCGGCCTCATGTGGTCTGTCTGACGAACAAATGGACAAAGTGGATGGCGAGAATTTGTTGCCGCTACTAAGCAGTGAAGACCCATTGGAACGTCATCGGCTCGTATGGCACTTCCCTCACTACCGGGGAAGTGATGTCGTGCCATACAGCATTCTTCGGAGCAAGGACTGGAAACTGATCAAATATTACGGCATAGAAGATAATTTTGAACTGTTCAACCTGGCCCAGGACCCATCAGAGAAATTCAATCTTTCGACAGAATTACCCGACCTTCTGGCAGAAATGGAAGCCAGCTTAGATGTCATGCTTACCAATATGAATGCAAAATTGCCCATCATCAAATCTGAACCCTTCTAAATCATGAAATCATTTTTACTTTTCTTAATCGTGACTTTATTCTGCGTTGGTTGCACTTCGGAGAGAATGAAAGAGGAAGCTTCCACATTTTTCACCGCAGCACCTCAACCCCTACCGGCACAGCAGGTGGCAACGCTCCCCGTTGGCTCCAAGGCTCCCGACTTTACACTGCCGGGTACGGACGCAAGGTATTGGTCCCTGTCTGATTTCAAAGATGCCAGCGTATTGGTAGTCGTCTTTACCTGCAATCATTGTCCGACTGCCCAGGCGTATGAAGAAAGAATCAAACAAATTGTGAACGATTATTCCCATAAAGGAGTCGCCCTTGTAGCCATCAGCCCTAACAGTCCCTTGGGACTTTTATATGAAGAGCTGGGATATTCGGATCTGAACGATGATTACGACGAAATGATCATTAGGTACAACGATAAGTCATTTAACTTCCCTTACCTCTATGACGGAGACAATGAAGCTGTATCTCTGGCTTATGGTCCCGTAGCAACGCCCCATGTTTTTGTTTTTGATAAGGATCGCATTTTGAAATATCAAGGAAGGATCGATGCCTCTGAAAAACCCGGAACTGGTCAGGCTGAAGATCTACGAGCAGCAATTGATGCCCTGCTGAATGGAGAAGACCCAGCTGTTTCTTCAACCAAAACTTTCGGCTGTTCGACCAAATGGGCGTGGAAGACTGAGCTGAAAGAAAAAATCAATACAGAATGGGCCAGCAAGGAAGTGAGCCTGCACGATGCAGATAAAGAAGTGGTCAAAGACCTGGTCAAAAATGAAGACTCCCAAAAGCTGAGGTTGATAAACGCGTGGGCCACATGGTGCGGCCCGTGTATTTTGGAGTATCCGGAATTCGTAAATATCCAGCGTATGTTCGGAGCACGTGATTTTGAATTCGTTTCCCTTTCCTTGGATAAAGTAGAGAAGAAATCAAAGGCTCTTGAATTTCTCAAGAAATCTCAATCTGCTTTGGACAACTACATCTTCACCGGAAAAGATGTCTACGAGTTGATCGAAATCGTAGATCCGGAATGGAACGGCGCCCTACCCTATACCATTCTCGTCGAACCCGGCGGAAAGGTGGTTTGGCGGCACCAGGGCACCGTTGACTTTTACCGCCTAAAAAAAGAAATTGTCGAACACCCCATGATAGGCCGATATTACTGAGAACTATGAGGGTTTAGTCCTCTTCGACTTCTTCGTTTAGCATGCCCTCAGGAATTTCTTCAATGTCGAGGCCGTCGTCTTCCCCTTCCGTTATGTCAACCACATCGGGGTACTCATCCTCTTCACGCTGGGCATCCATGAATATCCGGATAGCTTCGGAACGGGTCATCTTGATAAGATAATAAATGGACTCTGTCTCAAAAGGTAGAGCAAGTACGAACTTCCCTCCAGCATCTTTGAACGATACCAGGTATTTGTCGAATCCGTAGGGATATCTTGTTTTTATTTGCTGCTTGACCCAATCGTCAAGCTTGTCAAAGCGGGTGAGTGACCTGGGTTTTGACATTGTATTGCGCTTGTTTTAACCCCAGGCAGGTTTATTCAGTCGAATAAATATATAAATTATCATTATATATTAATCTTTCATGCATAAAAAAATCCCATTTTCTTTTGCATTCTCTATAACCACCCTGGCAAAGTCAAAATCTAATCGTATGACCATTCGTTGATAAAGAGCATATGAAGTACTCAGAAAAGGCTGTAGCGGTGCTGGATTCCGGTGTAGGAGGCATAACGGTATTGGAGCGTCTGCAAACTGCGTCACCCCATGAAAACTATATCTACCATGCAGATGTCCAAAACGCACCCTATGGCGATAAGTCACGGGACGAAATTGCTAGCTCTGTGGAAAAGTCCGTACGCTTTCTGTCCAAAATGGGTTTAAAAGGCCTGGTCATAGCGTGTAACACGGCAACAAGTGCGGTAATTGATAAGCTGAGAAACGACTACGAATTCCCCATTATAGGTATGGAGCCGGCTATTAAACCCGCTTTGAGCACACAGAAAGAAGGCCTTATCCTTGTACTCGCCACGAGGCGTACGCTTCGTGAAAAAAAATTCAGACATCTCGTCATTGAACTTGGCGGCATTGAAAGGATCAAAACGATAGCAATGGGGCGGTTGGTGGAATTTGCAGAAAATTATGATTTCCACTCCGATGACTTGTCATCCTACCTGAAAAGACACCTTGCTATAATCGATGCAGAGGATATATCGTGTATTGTACTGGGCTGTACCCACTTTGTCTATTTTCAAGATCAAATTCGCAGTCATTTTGACGGACGCATCCCCATCTTTACAGGCGTCGAAGGAACTGTCAGGGAGGTCCTTCGCCGTATAGAAAAGAACCCTCTGCAAAACATTGGCCGTACCAGGCTTTTTCTCTCCGAACACGAGGCCGATCCCGAATTCCTGAAACCCTATATCAATCGACTAAGAGGTACAAGCCCAATGGGTTAATGTCTTAATTCCTTCATTAATTTAATTTTTTGATCAATCCAAAGGTTTCTGGGATGTGATCTTCGCGATGCGCTATTAAGATAATAGTCTGTTGATCATGGGTCATATGTGCCAACAAGTGTTTGGCCAGATCAATCCTTCCACGGTCAATACACTGAAAAGGTTCGTCCAGCACCAATAAGGGTGGATTTTTTATCAATGCACGAATAAAAAGACACAATCTTTGCTCACCGGACGACAGCGTGGTCCATCTTCGTCCTGATAAATGAGATAATTCGAAGTATGCCATAAACCAATTCGTAGCCGGACTTTTTCCGACCCTATTAGCTGGCAAGGAAAGGATGTCGTGCCTCCCTGTTTCCACGACTTCCTCAAAAAGCATATCTCCCCTGAGGTATGTATGAAGCTCGGGCGAAGTGTAGCCGATATCTCGCTTTATCTCCCAAATGCTCCTTCCTGGCCGCAAAGGGCTGCCGAATATTGTTACCCGGCTGGCGTAAGCCTGTGGAACGTCGCCATAGATTACCCCGGCAACAAGGGATTTCCCGGATCCATTGCTGCCAGACAAAACCCATTTTTCACCTTTATTAATGGTCCAGCAGAGCTTGTCCATTAGTACTGTACCTGCATAGGCTATGGATACATTTTCCATGGAAACTACCTTGCCCGTATATCGTGGCATAGCCTTACTTTTCATCCACCTTCTTAAAGAGTCTTGTTTTTTAACGCCGATCTTGGGAGAAGTTTGTTTTTGTTTATCCACCCTTCCATCGTATACGATCCGTCCATCCTGTAATCTGATTTCTCTTTCTACAGCGATAGGTAATGTCCTATGATGATCAAATATGATCACGGTAACATCGTGACTTGATACCAGATGATCTAAAAAATGATTGACCATGTCAACGGATTTCTCATCCAGCCCGACGTACAAATTGTCCAGAAGCAAGATGTGTGGTTTCTGCAAAAGGGCCTTGGCAATAAACATCTTTCTATGCTGACCTGACGACAGCTTAATTCTTTCTGTATCCAGAAGTTTTCCGAGGTTTAGTTGCGTTAAAATCCTGGAAAAAGCCAACCCATCTATATCCTTTCCTTCGCTTTCTATATATTCCCTTACAGTAAGATGGCCATCGGAGTCCCATGAATTAAATCTTTGCTGGTAGTAATGTTGGGCATTGGCACCCCGAAAAAGTTTAGACTGATCTGTAAATGTTACCAGTCTTATGTGATCGAAAATGTTCTGTCCCCATGGATTATCATACTTTACCTGACCTTGATTATACCACACCTTCCCTGCAAGTACCTTGGCAAGAGTGGTTTTTCCCGACCCACATGGACCCGTGATAAAAAGGTGTCCACCCCGGACAATACCCAGGTCGATATCTGACAGCAAAATGCCATCATCTCTTTCAACCGACAATCCACGAATGTTTATCAAGAGGTATTCAATTTTATAGTCTCGGGTATATTATCTTCCACATCTTTGAGATCGTTCTACAACATTTAGCAGATGACCTTCCTTTATGATTTGCAATGGTCCAGGACGTGTTACCAACTATTACTGGCCTTCCTGTTATTCACGATGGCAAAAGAGGCAGCTAAAGGTCAGAATCTGGTATCGCATTACCTACCGATGACTTCGACTACCGTCATCCTTACAGACGATGTTTCCATTCCTGCTACCAGTGCCGGATACAGTCTCTGGCTACCGGATATAAAAACCGAAGGCGTCATCCTCTTTTTTCACAGTCGCAAAGATACATCCAGCGAGTTCATAGTCGAATATGCCAATTCACTGGGCATAGCCGTGATGTATGTGACCACCGAGAATCCGCTTGAATTTTTGTTCTCTGTGGAATCACGCGAAAAACTATCGAGCCTTCTGAACCATGCCTTGGAGTCTAAATCCTTACCGCGAGATAAAATAATGATTTGCGGAATGTCCCTTGCTGGAACGAGGGCGCTCATTATGACCCGTCATGGTCAGTCCCACGAAACGGCATATCCCTTCGTACCATTGGCAGTAGCTATTTGCGATGCACCTTTGGATATGATACGATTCTTTAGATCCACTCGACGTGCCGAACGTCTCAACCACCATCCTGCAGCAGCCAACGAAGGTGCATGGGTCAGCAGGCACCTCTTCAATAATCTCAAAGGAACTCCCAAGGATCAGCCCGAAAATTATGCCGCATACACGGTTTACAGCTTCGATCATAGAGAGCAACTCGATATTGAATATTTAGACGGGATACATGTCCGCGCCTATACTGAACCCGACGTACAATGGTGGATCAACACCAGGCGAAAAGATTACTACGACATGAATGCGGTTGACATGGCCGGTCTCATCAATGAGCTAATGATCAGGGGACACCAGAAAACCAGGCTTATCACGACGGTAGGAAAAGGCTATAGGCCGGATGGCACCAAGCATCCTCACAGCTGGAATATTGTTGACGAGAAAGAATTGGTGGATTGGTTTGTAAATCTGGTCAAATGACATTGGTGGAGTCAACACTAAACGCACAGAAAACTATCTTTGCAGCAAATCTTGGACGATGAAAATCATTCACTTCGGTGCAACGGGTACGCTGGGTAAATATGTTTGTGAGGAGTTAGGGAGCCGGCACGAAATTGTTCGTGTGGGGCGAAAAAGTGGTGATTTGAATGCCGACTTGACATCTATTGTGGAAATAAGGTCAATCTATGAAAGGGTCGGTTCGTTTGATGCGGTGATTTGTACGGCGGGAGGAGGTTATTTTGGACCTTTCGATGCAATGAGAGATCGAGAATTCCGCCAGGGGGTGGAGAGCAAGATGATGGGCCAAATCAATCTGGTTTTAGAGGGACATCAACGTATTAAGCATGGAGGGTCTTTCACCTTGACGACCGGAATTCTTTCGGAAGATCCCGTCCCCATGGCCTCTAACCTCAGCGCCATCAACGGTGCCGTCAACGCCTTTGTTCGTGCTGCATCCATAGAATTGCCGAGGGGCATAAGAATCAATGCGGTAAGTCCCGGTCTTGTAGAGGATTCGATGGAGTCGCTGGGCTCTTACTTTCCAGGTCATATGCCTGTTAAGATGGAAAAGATGGTCAGCGGGTACGTAAAGAGTGTCGAAGGAAAGGTTACTGGCCAGGTCATCCGATTGTACTAATCATGCTCTGGGATGACAATATTGGTATCCCGATGATTTATATTGGCGTGATTTCATTCATTTAAACTTGCGTCTATAGTTGGAACAGATCAGTGTATTTGACATGTTTAAAATTGGTGTGGGGCCTTCGAGCTCCCATACCCTGGGTCCCTGGCGTGCGGCTTCCAGCTTTATTGAGGAACTCGTGTCCTCCAAGCTAATGGATTCAGTTGATGAAGTACTTGTAGACCTCTACGGATCGTTGGCCTTGACGGGCGAAGGTCACGGTACAGATATGGCGGTTATCATGGGACTCAGCGGGCATGATCCTGTTACCGTATCGCGCGTTCGCATCGAGGCGGCCATGAATTCAGTGTTGCACGAAAACAAACTGGTCCTCGGAGAAAAAAAAGAAATCCACTTCAATTATGGACGAAGTATCCATTTCCGTACCTCCGAAATACTTCCATACCACAGCAATGCAATGAAGTTTATAGCCTTAAACAGTGCTGGTACAATACTGCAAGAGTCCACGTATTACTCCATAGGGGGAGGGTTTGTAGTGGACGACCGCTACAAGGACGGAGTAAAAAACGAAGAGGCCAACAGTTTGTTTCCCTATCCGGTACATTCGGCTCGTCAACTTCATCAACATTGTGACCATCTCGGTTTAAGCATATCGGAAGTCGTAATGACCAACGAAAGAGCGCTTAGAACGGAAGACGATATAACCGATGGTCTGAAGTCAATTTGGACTGTCATGCTATCATCAGTCTACAAAGGCTGTCATACGAGGGGAATACTCCCTGGCGGTCTTGGAGTGAGGCGAAGAGCTCCCGGCATGCACGACAAATTATTTCCCGATAAGGAATACAAAGACCAGGACCAGTGGCTCGAATGCCTTAAATCGACCAGGTATGAATTTCCTGAAATATTAGACTGGGTGTCCTGTTTTGCCTTGGCGGTAAATGAAGAAAATGCAGATTATGGCAGGATCGTCACGGCCCCTACCAACGGCTCTGCAGGCGTCATTCCGGCGGTTCTTTTGTACGCCATTTGTTTCGATAAGAGGGCGGTGGGCCAAAGGGAGATTAACAATTTCCTTCTCGTGGCAAGCGAAATAGGCAGTCTTTTCAAAAAAGGTGCGACGATCAGCGCTGCAGCCGGCGGATGCCAGGCAGAAATTGGTGTCTCCTCTGCCATGGCGGCAGCAGGATTGACTTACCTGCGTGGAGGCAGCCCCCATCAATGTTTGATAGCTGCCGAGATAGCAATGGAACACCATCTTGGCCTCACCTGTGATCCCGTCAAAGGTCTTGTTCAAATACCGTGCATCGAGAGAAACTCTCTGGGAGCCATCAAAGCGATTGCGGCAGCAGGCCTGGCACACAAAACCGAACCTGACAGCCCAAAAATTTCCTTGGATGACGTCATAAAGACCATGTGGGAGACAGCCAAAGATATGCACCACAACTACAAAGAGACCTCATTAGGTGGACTCGCCAAAACTGTTTTGTTACCGGAGTGTTAGAAACATAATCGATTTTGATAAATTACCTCATATTTTATTTTGTTAACCCGAATCTTGAGCAAGATCAATGAACATTGACATATCGAATCTGGAGAAACCATTTGAATTCAGGCACATAGGACCTTCTCAAAAAGAAATTGAAGATATGCTGGCCGCAGTGGGTGTCGAATCTATGGAAGAGCTGATAGCTCAGACCATTCCGGCGGGTATCCTGAAAAAAGGTAAAATGAACTTGCCGCCACCAGTTGGCGAGCATCAGTTCCTGAAAGACTTTAAAGACACGATGTCCGCCAATCATATTGCCAAAAGTTACATTGGTATGGGCTACTATAACTGTATCACCCCTACAGTAATATTGCGCAATATCCTTGAAAACCCAGGCTGGTATACGGCCTATACACCGTACCAGGCAGAAATTGCCCAGGGAAGGCTGGAAGCTCTGGTCAACTTTCAGACTATGGTAATCGATCTTACCGGAATGGAAGTAGCCAATGCCTCCTTACTTGATGAAGGCACAGCCGCCGCCGAAGCCATGTCCATGTTCTACGGAAAACGCAAAGGCAACAAAAAAAATGCCTCTCACTTTTTCGTCGATAAAAACGCTTTTCCCCAGACCATAGATGTTTTAAAGACCAGGGCCGAATCCATTGGTATTACCCTGATCATTGATAGTTTGGACAACCTCGATCTGACCAATCCAGCGTTATTTGGTCTCTTTATCCAGTATCCGGACAACGATGGAGCCATAAAAGATCCCTCTCAAATTCTTGAAAACGCA